>JALSNH010000053.1 GCA_026987085.1 Aquificota bacterium
TCAAGTTCGTTGAGGTCAATTACAACCTCTTCATCGTATTCCGCATCGGGGTCGGGTAAGAGCTCTACCCAATCTTGCTCCCTTCCTTGGCGTCTGAAGAAGTCCAAAGTTATCTCATCGCTGGGGAATATCGAGGTGGTAGCTCCGAGCTCGGCTCCCATATTGGTAATGGTTGCCCTTTCGGGAACGGTTAAAGCTTTTACACCCTCTCCGTAGTATTCGAAAATCCTCATTAATCCGCCTTTAACGGTAAGCATTTGGAGGAGCTTTAAGATGATGTCTTTGGCGGATACCCATTTGGGGAGCTCTTTTCCTTTGAGGTGGACTTTTACGATTTTGGGCATTTTGGTGTAGAAAGGCTCACCGGCCATTGCGGCGGCAACGTCGAGACCACCGGCACCGATAGCGAGCATTCCCGCACCGCCCGCGGTCGGAGTGTGGGAGTCGGAACCTAACAAGGTTTTTCCGGGTTTGGTAAACCTTTCGAGGTGAACCTGGTGGCAGATACCATTACCAGGTTTGGATACCCATAGGCCATATTTCATTCCGACGGTTCTCAAATATTCGTGGTCGTCGGGGTTTCTAAAGTCGAGCTGGAGGGTGTTGTGGTCGATATAGGAAACCGATAGGTCGGGGGTTTTTACTTCGTCAACGCCCATGGCTTCAAATTCGAGGTAGGCCATAGTTCCGGTGGCGTCCTGGGTAAGGGTTTGGTCTATTTTGATTGCAATTTCCTTACCCGGCTCCATTTCACCGTGGACAAGGTGGTCTTTGATAATCTTCCATGCAACGGTTCCTTTTGCCATACAGTAAACCTCCTTCGGGAATTTCCTACAAAATGATAGTTAAAACCTTAACCGGTTTCAATTTTGTGAAACATCAGTAGTAGGAATTTAAAAGGGATAAAAACTGGTAAAGTTTCTTATTGCAATGGCTTTACTATTTGGTGAGGAAATAAATCCCGAAACCCTTGAAAGGTGGGATAAAGAGTATTTTTGGCATCCCTTCACTCAAATGAAGGTTTACCGGGAAGAGGATAACCTTATTTTTGAACGGGGCGAAGGGGTTTATTTATATGACATAAAAGGGAACAAATATATAGATGCAATATCCTCTTTGTGGTGTAATGTTCACGGACATAACCATCCTAGGTTAAATAACGCCCTGCTTAAGCAGGTCTGTAAGGTTGCCCACACAACCACTTTGGGAAGTTCCAATGTTCCCGCAATAGTTTTAGCTAAAAGACTGGTCGATATTACTCCTCCCTGTTTAACAAAGGTTTTCTATTCCGAAGATGGAGCGGAAGCCAACGAAATAGCTCTAAAAATGGCGTATCACTATTTCTATAACCGCGGGGAGAAGGATAGGAAATATTTTATAACCCTTTCCAATGCCTACCACGGAGATACTATTGGAGCAGTTTCGGTAGGCGGTATAGAGATTTTCCACGAAGCCTATAAACCTCTGCTTTTTAAAACCTTTAAGCTCCCTTCTCCCTACCTCTTTTGTAAGGAGAAATATGGCGAACCCAACGAGGAATGTAAACAGGAACTCCTAAGGATGTTGAAAGATATTTTAGAAAAATACCATAAGGAGGTAATTGGAATTACCCTAGAGAGCGGTATTCAAGCGGCTGCCGGTATGCTTCCCTATCCCAAAGGTTTTATGAAAGGTGTTGAAAGTTTGGCTAAAGAATACGGAGTTCTTTTAATTGTTGATGAGGTGGCTACAGGTTTTGGAAGAACGGGCACAATGTTTTACATCGAGCAGGAAAAGGTTTGTCCCGATTTTATGACTTTGGGCAAAGGTATCACCGGAGGTTATTTGCCTCTGGCGGCTACGCTCACAACCGAGGAGATATTTGAAGCCTTTTTGGGAGAGTTCGGAGAGGCAAAACACTTTTACCACGGCCATACCTACACCGGCAATAACTTGGCCTGCGCCGTTGCTATAGAAAACCTAAACATTTTTAGAGATGAAAATACCCTTACCCATTTAAGGCCGAAAATTAAACACCTCTCAAAGAGGTTGGAGGAATTTTGGAACCTTCCCTGGGTCTACGATATAAGACAGCTCGGATTTATGGTAGGGATAGAACTTAGAAAACCCAACGGTGAACCTTTTCCCTACGGAGACCGAATAGGGTTTAAGGTTGCTTATAAAGCCAGAGAAAGGGGAGTCTTTTTAAGACCTCTCGGCGATGTTATGGTTCTAATGATGCCTCTGGTTATAAAAATTGAGGAAATAGATTACGTTCTCGATACCTTAAAGTGGGCTATAGAGGAAACTCTAAAAGGTTCTTCCTAAATTCTCCCTTTTAAAGGTTCTTTTTTTGATGTTTCAAACCACAATTAGTAATTAATGATTAAAAGAGCTATCGTTGGTTTTGATGGAAGTAAATCCTCCTTTGTAGCGGCCAATTATGCTTTTGACCTTGGAAAAACTCTAAACATTCCTGTTGTGGGAATTTACGTTATAGACAAAAGGTTGCTTGATGAAACTCTGCTGGAAGATTTGGCGGGTATTCTAGGTTTTACCTTCTATCTTGGAATATCCCAAAAGGTTAAGGAGGCGCTAGAAAAAAAGGCGGACGCCCTTTTTGAAGAGTTTGCTCAGTTGGGACGTCAAAAAGGAGCCAAGGTTTCTTTGGTTCAGGTGGAAGGTATACCTTACGAAGAGATAGCAAATGAAGCCGATAAGGAGGATTTAATCTTTATCGGATATAGAGGTTCCGAAATTGTTAAAGGATTTTTAATCGGTTCGACCGCGGAGCGGGTTGTTAGAAAAGCTCCCTGTCCCGTTTTTGTTGCACGGGATAACTACTCTCCCATTAAAAGGGTTGGTGTAGCCTTTGACGCTTCGGAAGTCTCAAAGAAGGCGTTGTTGGTCGGGGCAGAACTGGCACAGGCTTACAAAGCCTATTTAGAGGTAATTTTTGTTGAACCGAGTGAAAGTTTTCCCGAGGAGTTGGTGGATAGAATAAAAGCGGAAGCCGACAAGATTTTGGAACCTTTAAAGGTGGATTACACCTTTACCCTGCTGAAAGGTTTTGCGGAGGAAAAACTTATAGAGTATCAGGAACATGGCAATGTAGATCTCCTTGTTATGGGAGCTTTTGGAACCCGCCCACTTAAGGAGATTTTATTAGGTAGCGTCGCCTATTACGTAATGCATAACGCCAAAGGACCTGTTGTTTTTGTTAAATAGCAAGCATATTTAAACTTTAGGAGGAACAAAATGGGTAATTTTTTAAATAAGGTTTTGGTTCCCGTAGATTTTTCCGATGTAAGTGAGGCGGTTATTGAAAGTGCCAAATTTATAGGTGAAAAATTTCATCCCAAATTTTACCTTTTACATGTGATTTCTCCTCTTATTTATATATCCACACCGGAATCTATGGTTGTTGATGTTATCGACGTTGAAGTTATTGAGGAGATAGAAGAAGCAAAGCGCAAAAATGCGGAAAATTTACTTAACAATTTAAAAGAAAAACTGAAGGACTTTGAGGTAGATACTCTAATCGATATTGGCAGTCCGGCCGATATTATTGTAGAAAAGGAGGAGGAGCTCAACGTTGACCTTACCATTTTAGGTGGACACCAAAAGGGTCTTGTAGAAAGGATTCTGTTAGGTAGCACTTCCGAAGCGGTGGTAAAGCATTCAAAAAAACCGGTTTTGGTTATAAAGGGACATCAACTTTCCAAGTTGGAAAAGGTTGTTATAGCCTACGATTTTTCGGAAATTGCAGACAAAATGGTGGAGTATGCAACGCAATTTTTAAAACCCTTTGGAAGTGAAATTTTCCTTGTCCACATCGAGGAGGAAATAGATATTCCTATCCTCGAAAAGTTGGGTATAAATCTAATTCCTCAAGTAAGGACTAAAAAGAAAGAAAAACTGGAGCAGGTTAAGGAGACTTTCGAGAAAAATAACCTCAAGACCGAAATCGTTTATGTAGAGGAAAGGGACCCGGCGGAGGGCATTATCGAATTTATCCAAAAAGGGGATTACGATATGATAATGGTTGCCAATAAAGGCCTTTCCGGACTAAAGAGAATTTTAATGGGTAGTGTGAGCCTAGAAGTTCTTAGAAAATCCCACATTCCGGTATTTGTTTACAAAACTTCCTAAAGATTTTTCCCGCGCGAAGCGCGGGCTTTATCCTTTTATTTTTTAATGAAAGTTCTTTTAACCGGTGCCGCAGGCTTTATAGGCTGGAAAACCGCCCAAAAGCTGTTGGAGCAAGGACACGAAGTTATCGGTATAGATAACCTAAACAATTATTACGATACCCGTATAAAAAAATGGAGACTATCCACCTTGGCAGGTGTGTCCAATTTTACCTTCCACAGGTTGGATATTGAAAATTTTGACGCTTTAAGGATTCTATTTGAAACTGAAGGACCTTTCGATGCGATAGTTAATCTTGCCGCCCGGGCAGGGGTTAGATATTCCATAGAAAACCCGCATATATACTTTACAACCAACGCAAACGGTACTTTAAATTTGCTTGAACTTGCCAAAGATTTTGGTGTGAAGAAGTTCGTGTTGGCTTCGACCTCCTCCCTCTATGCGGGACAACCTATGCCTTTTAAAGAAGATTTACCGGTAAATACTCCAATATCGCCTTACGCGGCTTCCAAAAAGGCGGCCGAGGTTGTCTGCTATACCTATCACTACCTTTACGGTTTGGATGTCTCTATTGTTCGCTACTTTACCGTATACGGTCCCGCGGGTAGACCCGATATGTCGATATTTCGTTTTATCTACAAGATAATGAAAGATGAACCCATTGAAGTTTTTGGCGACGGTAGCCAAAGTCGCGATTTTACCTATGTGGACGATATAGCGGAAGGCACAATAAAGGCTTTAAAACCTCTAGGATACGAAATAATCAACCTGGGAGGAAATCATCCCTACAAACTTATAGAGGTTGTCAATTTAATCGAAACCTATTTAGGTAAAAAGGCAAAAATCCAATTTAAGGATTTTCATAAAGCCGATTTAAAGGCTACTTGGGCGGATATAACCAAAGCCAAAACTCTTTTAGGTTGGGAACCTAAGATACCTTT
>JALSNH010000054.1 GCA_026987085.1 Aquificota bacterium
TAGTTGGGTAGATAATGTTTGTAATACTCACCGAGGAGCTTGCCTTTGTAAATTACCCCAAGGGTATTGTAAACAAACCCTTCCTTTGTAAGTTTCGGGTATCCGACGACAACCACACTCTCGGTGTGGGAGGTGTAGGAGATAACCTCTTTGAGGTATTTTTCGCTCTCTTTTAAAAAATCCTGCCGCAGGAGAAAATCCTCCGGTGGGTACCCGCAAAGGGAGAGTTCGGGAAATATAACGATATCCGCCTTTTGTTGATCTGTAAGGTCTATATGTTTTTTTATTAAATGGATATTGGTTTTAAAATCTCCAACTGTAGGATTGATTTGTGCAAGGGCAAGGCGCATTAAGTTTTAGGATATTTCCGTTTTAGGAAATTCCATTTCAAGGTTTTCAGAAATTTTAAAAGCTTAAAATGGGCTTGCTAATCTTAATAGATTGGCGATGCTCGACCTAAAATTGATAAGGAAAAATTATGAGGAGGTTAGAAAACGCCTCTCCTTAAGAGGAGAGGAATATGTAAAACTCCTCGACGAGGTCTATAAACTAGACAAGCAAAAGAGGGAAATCCAAAAGGAGGTTGAAAATTTAAGGGCCCTCCTAAATAGAAAATCCAAAGAATACGGTCGCCTCAAAAGGGAAGGCAAGGAGGACGAAAACCTCAAAAAGGAACTTACCGAGATTAAAGAAAACCTTCAGAAGTTGGAAGAGGAGTTAAAACTTTTAGAGGAAAAACTTAACTATTACCTTTTGAGGATACCGAACCTGCCCCACCCTTCCGTGCCGGTTGGAGAGGACGAAAAGGACAACGTTGAGGTTAGAAGGTGGGGAGAACCTCCCAAATTCGGTTTTGAACCAAAACCCCACTGGGAACTGGGAGAAAAGCTTGGCATTTTGGACTTTGAAAGGGGAGCAAAGCTTTCAGGTTCCCGTTTTGTGGTTAAAAAAGGACTCGGTGCCCGCCTTGTGAGGGCCCTAATCAACTTTATGCTCGACCTTCACACCTCCAAAGGTTATGAGGAGGTTTACGTCCCACACTTGGTTAAACCGGAAATTCTTATCGGAACCGGCCAACTTCCAAAATTTGAGGAGGACCTTTTTAAGTGCGAAAGGGATAACCTATATTTGATACCTACAGCGGAAGTTCCTTTAACCAACCTCCACAGGGAGGAAATTCTAAAGGAGGAAGAACTACCACTTTACTATACCGCCTACACGCCCTGCTATCGCCGTGAGGCCGGTTCCTACGGAAGGGATATAAAAGGTTTAATAAGGCTCCATCAGTTTGACAAAGTTGAGCTTGTAAAAATTACCCGACAGGAAGACTCCTACGAAGAGTTGGAAAAACTTGTTAAGGATGCAGAAAAAGTTTTACAGGAATTGGAACTACCTTACCGCGTTGTTGAGCTATGCACAGGTGACCTCGGGTTTTCTGCCGCCAAAACCTACGACCTGGAGGTCTGGATGCCTTCCTACAACCGCTATAGGGAGATTTCCTCTTGCTCCAACTGCGAAGACTTCCAAGCGAGGAGAATGAAACTCCGCTATAAAACCAAAGATGGAAAAAATCTCTACTGCCATACCCTCAACGGGAGCGGTTTAGCGGTGGGCAGAACTTTGGCGGCAATTTTGGAAAACTATCAGCAGGGGGACGGCAGCGTAATTATTCCCAAAGCTTTAAGACCCTACTTAGGAGGTATAGAGGTTATAAAACCTCAAAAGTAGGTCCTTTTCCTTTCAACTTTCTTTATGAAAAGAATAGCAAAAATTACAACTGTTGGTAATTGGTAATTTTTCTCAGCGTGAATTTCCTTGTTGGATTTTCAAACTTGCCTTTTAAAAATCTCGGAGAAAAATTTATTGAGTTCCAAAAATAGAATTTATGCCAACAAGAGAGGAAATTCTAAAAGCATTAGAAACCGAAAGTGTGGAAGATTTGGGTCTAAAAGGAACTTTGGCGGATATTACAAAAGAAATTAACCTAGACGAAAAAGGTAATTTAGTCCTAAAAATCCTTTTGCCTAAAAGGGGGGTTGAAGATATTCTGAAAATCAAGTTAATGAACGCTTTGGGAGATTTTGAAGATTTGAATTCCGTAAAGGTAGAGTTTTTTACACCTCAACCTCCGCAAGCTCCACCGCAAGCACCACAGATACCTACTTTAGGTCCCGGGCTCCCCGCTAAAAGAAAAATACCGGGAATTAAAAGAGTAATTTTGGTAGGTAGTGGAAAAGGTGGAGTAGGCAAATCTACCGTAGCAGCAAACTTAGCAGTCGCTCTAAAGGAGAACGGTTTTAAGGTCGGTTTATTAGATGCCGATATTTACGGCCCCTCAGTACCCACAATTTTGGGATTAAAAAATGTAGCTCTAACCGTTAACGACAAACAAAGGATAGTTCCCGCGGAAAAGGAAGGTCTAAAAGTGCTTTCTATAGGTTTAATGCTTCCAAATGAAGATACACCCGTTATTTGGCGGGGAGCATTGCTTATGAAAGCTATTCAACAATTTCTTTATGAAGTGGATTGGGGAGAATTAGACTATCTGGTGATAGACCTTCCCCCGGGAACGGGAGATGTCCAGTTAACTTTAGCTCAAAATCTAATTATCGATGGGGCTATCGTGGTAACAACACCTCAAGATGTGGCATTATCCGATGTTCGTAAGGCGGTTGCTATGTTTCAGGAATTGGGAGTTCCCATTCTGGGGCTTGTGGAAAACATGGCTTATTTTGTTTGTCCCCATTGTGGTAAACGGTCCCAAATTTTTGGAGAGGGTAAGGTAAAAAACTTTGCAAAGGAAAAAAATTTATCTCTTTTAGCGGAAATTCCTATAGAACCTATTGTAAGTAAAGCTTCCGATGAGGGAATACCGGTTGTATCCGCCTACCCAGAAAGTGAAACTTCAAAAGCTTTCAAAAAACTCGCTAAGGAAGTAGTAGAAAAAATACCCGCTAAAGGTTAGCGGATAGAAAAAACCTTTAAAAGTTTTCCCTTATCTCTATAGCCTTTTTGTGGGCTTCCAAACCTTCATATTCCGCAATAACTTTAGCGGGATCCTTTACTTTTTCAAAACCTTCTTTGGAAACATAAATAACCGAACTCCTTTTGAGGAAATCGTAAACTCCTAAAGGTGAATAGAATCGGGCACTTCCTCCTGTAGGAAGAGTATGATTGGGACCCAATACGTAATCTCCCAAAGGTTCGGTTGCGTAGGCTCCTAAGAAAATCGCTCCGGCGTGCTTTATTTTCGGTAAAAGTTCCCACGGGTTTGCAGTTGCTATTTCCAAGTGTTCAGGAGCTATTTCGTTAGCCAAACGGCAAGCTTCTTCAAGATTTTCAACAATAAATATTGTCCCCCATCTTTCAATGGATTTTTCAGCAATTTCCTTCCGTTTTAAAGTTTTTAATTGATTTTCTATCTCTTCTTTAATCTTCAAAGCCATTTCAAAACTGTTTGTAATACAAAAGGCGCCTGCCAATTCATCGTGTTCTGCCTGTGAAAGAAGGTCGGCGGCAACCCACGCAGGGTTGGCAGTTTCATCGGCTATTACCAAAATCTCCGAAGGACCCGCAACCATATCTATATCTACCGTTCCGTAAAGCAGTTTCTTAGCTAAAGCGACATAAATATTTCCAGGCCCAACTATTTTATCCACTTTTGGAACTATCTCTGTGCCAAAGGCAAGAGCGGCAACGGCTTGAGCTCCCCCTATTCTATAAACTCTATCCACCCCTGCTATAAACGCTGCCGCCAAAGTAGCTAAATTGGGATTGGGAGAAACCATTACTATTTCACTAACCCCAGCAACTTTCGCCGGTATTGTATTCATCAAAACTGTGGAGGGATATTGAGCCTTACCTCCCGGAACATAAACCCCTACCCTTTCAAGAGGGCTAACCTTCTGTCCAAGAATTACTCCATTTTCTTCATAGGTGAAGAAACTTTGCTCCAACTGTTGTTTATGAAATTTTTTAATCCTTGCGGCGGCAAATTCTAAAGCTTCCCTTAAATCGGAAGAAATACTTTCGTAAGCCTTTTTAAGTTCACTGTAAGGAACCTCCAACTCTTTCGGATTACTTATATTCGCTTTATCGAACCTGTTGGTATATTCAATTAAGGCTTTGTCACCCTTCTGTTTGACATTGGTGATAATCTCCTTTACGGTTGTTTCAAATTCCTCCGAAAGCAGTTCACCTCTATTTTTTATTCTCAAAAGGTGCTCGTTATCTTCCCAAATAAACCCTCGTAGGTCAACAATCTTCATTAGCATTAGGAGAATATTTTTCTATGAATATCCTCCAAAAGATTGTCAAAGATAAGCTACCCCACCTTGAGAGAAAGAAGTTAAACCCTTCCTATGTAAGGAGGATTAAAGAGCTTGCTCAAAACAGAAAAGATGTTAAAGATCCCTTCAAAAGTTGCTGTAATAAAAAGGTTCCTATCATTGCGGAAATAAAACAGGCTTCTCCTTCCGAAGGAGAAATTAAAAAGGTAGACCCTGTTGAGATTGCAAAAATATACGAACATAGCGGAGCTTGTGCAATATCGGTCCTTACGGAGGAAAACTATTTTAGGGGCTCCTTGGAATTCCTAAAAAAGGTTAGAGATGCCGTTAACATTCCCCTTTTGAGGAAGGATTTTATAGTCGACCCATTGGAGGTTTGGGAAGCCAAGGCCTTTGGCGCCGATATGGTCCTACTAATTGTAAAAATTCTCGATGAGGTCCTCCTTAGGGACCTAATAGACCTCTCGAAGGAATTGGATTTGACACCTCTTGTAGAGGTTTTTGATGAAGGAGAACTCGAAAAGGTCCTGAAATATTACAGGGACCTTGTGGGAGTAAATAACAGAAATCTCGAAACCTTGGAGGTGGACCTAAAAGTGTCGGAGCGGTTAATACCTAAAATGAAGGAAGCGGGTGTAAGGTGTGCGGTGGCCGAAAGCGGTATTTCCAAAAGAGAGGATATTGAAAAACTTTTAAAAGTAGGTGCGGATGCCTTCCTTATAGGAACATCTCTAATGAAGAGCCCCGACCCTGGGAGGAAGCTAAAAGAATTAATAGATGCCTAAGGAGAAAGTCTAAAAAGGTGACTTGTGCAGGAGCAGTCGCTACAACCGAAACCCTTTATAGGTTCAAAACCAAACTTTTCCAAAAGTCGGGCAATCTTACACTCCCACTTTTTACCTTCAAAAGGCACAGAGGCCAAAAAAACCCATTTATCGGTGGTAGTTATATAATCAAGGTGCCAATGCAGTTTCTTATTCCTTTTTAAATGCCTTTCAATGCGGGCCTTTAACCCTCCTTTTCCTAAGGCAGAACCTACATAAACGTAAATACCTTTGGGAAGGAAGAAGGATTTCCCTCCTTTAGTTTTTATTAACAGTTCTTCCCGCAAGAGGAAGATAAAGAGATAGGTTCCCTTTTGGGAACGAAGCATAATTAACACACCTTAACGGGAAAAAAGCTTTTCCATTAAAGCCATCTGCGCCCAAAGCCTGTTTTCGGCCTGGGCAAAAATTTCTTCACTATGCTTTTCAAAAACATCTTCGGTAATTTCCTGACCCTTTTTAGCCGGTAGGCAGTGAAGAACCTTAACATCTCCCTCAGCATAAGAAAGAAGTTCCTTATTTACTTGAAAAGGTTTTAAAAAGACTTTTTTTGTATCCCCATCACTGTCTCCCATAGAGACCCAAACATCGGTATATACCACAGAAGCCGTCTTCACAGCCTCTATAGGGTCGTTGGTTAAATAGATTTCCCCTCCGGTGGTCTTAGAAAGTTCCAACCCCAATTGGTAGGCTTTGGCATTCGGTTCATAACCCGGCGGTGTTGCAACGTAAAGCTTTAAACCAAACAGTCCCGCACCTACTATAAGGGAGTTGGCCACATTATTACCATCACCAACATAAGCGATTTTGATATTTTTTATTCTCTCTCCAAAAAACTCGTAAAGGGTTGTTATATCGGCCAATATCTGACAAGGATGGGAAAAATCGGTAAGGGCATTTATTACCGGGACGGAAGCATACTTTGCCAACTCAACCAACCAAGCGTGGGCGTAGGTTCTAACTATTAAGCCGTCCAAATACCTGCTTAAGGTGCGGGCGGTATCTTTTACATCCTCTCCGCGGGAAATCTGCATTTGGGAGGAGGTCATATAAACTGCCTTTCCGGCAAGTTTATTTATTCCAACCTCAAAGGAAACCCTAGTCCTTGTTGAAGGTTTAAAAAAAAGCAGTCCTAAGTTTTTACCTTCCAAAACATTTGAAGTTTTTTTTCCTTTCTTAAATTCCAAAGCGGATTTTACTATTTCCCAACCTTCGTCGGGAGATATATCTGAAAGACATAAAAAGTCTTTATTCATAAAAAATGATTTTAAGAAGAAGACTAAATGGTTTTAACAACAACCCCAAGGCATGCGGTTTTTATAAAGTCTATTTTGTCCTTATACCGTTCTATTACCTCTTCATTTTCCGTTCCCGGTTGGAGCCATATATATTTCGCGCCCACCTTTAGGGCTTCTTGGACGATTTCCTCCAAGGCGTCCGGCCTTCTAAATACATCGACGATGTCTATAGGTTCGGGAATATCCGACAGCGAAGGTAGAACCTTTATTCCCAATATCTCTTTGCCCGCATAAACGGGATTTACAAAGTAGATTTTGTGTAAGCCCCTCTCAATAGCCCACTCCGAAACGTAGTAAGAAGCCCTTTCCGGTTTTGGTGAAATACCTACAACCGCTATGGTTTTGGAGTTTTTTAAAATCTCCCTAATTGTTTCAAGGTCTTCTATTACCGCCATAGCGGGTTATTTTAGAAAGCTTTCTAAAATGGAACTTATAAATAGAAAACCCTTTAAGGTGTTTAATAAAAAGCGATGGCTCTTTTAAAGGAAAGAAGTGAACTTAAGGATATTTCTCTAAAAGTTTTAGAAGGAAAAAGGATAAGTTCGGAAGAAGCCTTGTTATTGTTAAAGGAAGCCTCTCTAAACCACCTCGGTTTTTTGGCCAACGAGGTTAGGAAAAAATACCACCCCGAAGGGGTGGTCACCTTTGTAGTTGATAGAAATGTCAACTACACCAATATCTGCATAACCAAGTGTAAGTTTTGCGCCTTTTACGTTCCCTACAGCGAAAAGGAGAAAGGTTATGTTTTACCGATTGAGGAAATACTAAAAAAGGTCCAAGAATTGGTTGATTGGGGAGGAACCACCCTCCTCATGCAAGGAGGGATAAATCCCGACCTCGGTTTGGAGTATTTTGAAAACCTCTTTAGGGAGATAAAAAAGCATTTCCCACAGGTGCAGGTTCATTCTTTGTCCGCTCCCGAAATTGTTTACTTGGCCAAAAAGGAGAAACTTTCGGTGGAGGAGGTTTTAAAACGCCTCAAGGAGGCGGGTCTCGATAGCGTTCCCGGTGGGGGAGCGGAGATTTTAACCGACCGCGTGAGGAATTTAATAAGTCCCAACAAATGCACGGTCGACGAATGGTTCGAGGTTCACGAAACGGCCCACAAATTGGGAATGAGAACAACGGCAACTATGATGTTCGGCCACTACGAAAGCGATGAGGATATAGTTGAACACCTCGAAAGGGTAAGGAACCTTCAGGACAAAACGGGGGGATTTACCGCCTTTATACCTTGGACTTTTATGCCGGGAAACACCGAAATGGATGAGGTTGGTAAAACTTCTCCCGTTAGGTATCTAAAAGTTTTAGCCCTTTCGAGGGTATTTTTGGATAACTTTAAAAACATTCAAAGTTCCCACGTAACCCAAACTATGGAGGTCGGAGTGGTGGGCCTCCACTACGGGGCCAACGACCTCGGTAGCGTAATGATAGAAGAAAATGTAATTAGTTCTACCAACTACAAAGTGAGAATTCCTAAGGTGGAGGAAATGGTAAAGGCTATTAAAAAGGCCGGTTTCAAACCTGCACAAAGGGACACCTACTACAACATTATTAGGTTTTTTGATTAGAAGCTAGTTTATAGTATCGGGGATAAACTAAAATTAAATATCTTCCCAATGTTTGGCGGAAACCATATCTCCCATGTTCTGTTGGTTGCTTTTTTAACATTTTTAGTCAATATACCTTTCGGCTATTGGAGGGCGAAATTAAAACCTCTTTCTAAGGAGTGGTTCTTGGCAGTCCATTTGCCGGTTCCCTTAATAGTGATTTTTAGGCTCCTTTTTGGGGTTCATTTAAACATTCCAACATTTGTTGTTTTTGTTATTTCCTTCTTTGCCGGACAAAGGGTTGGAGTTTTTCTTAATCGTTTTATAGAAAGGAAGTTGGGTAGCTCATCTAAAAATATTTTTGCAGATTTAATGCGACTTAAAGGATAAAGTTAATGGCCGATAAAAAGGAAACCCGTATTAGAAAATACATCAAGAGTTTAATAAGAAATAAAAAATACCTAACGGTGGAGGATATATGCCTCTACCTTGAAAGGTATTACAAGGTTCCTATACATATTCCCTCAGTGTTTTACAAATATAAGCGGATAATAAGCGAGTGCAGGAAAGAAGTTTATAAGGAACGCCAAAAGGAAAGGAGGAAAAAGAAAACCAACGAATAATGGTTGGTGGTTTCCATTCTATTTTCTAAATGTGAAAGGTTCTATCTTTTAACTATAGAGCCGAGCAATGGAACTTTTTTCATTAAAAGGTGGCAAGGGAGGGAAAGTGATTGAAATCCTAGGTAGGTTTGAAATAGTAAAACATTTAGGGGAGGGAAGGTTTGGAAAGGTTTACTTGGTAAGAGATAAAAAAAACGGAAAACTCTTTGCGTTGAAAGAATCTAAAGACCCTCTTTTTGCAAAGCAATTGTTAGAGGAAGCTCAAAATGTGCTTCTTTTAAGACATCCTCATCTTGTAAAACTTATTCACTATTTCCTTTCTAAGGATAGAAAGAGAATTTATCTTCTCTACGAGTATTGCGATGGTGGTGATTTAAAACAATTTGTGGAAAAAAAGGGTGGTTTTCTAACTTTTAAAGAGGCATTGAACATTTTATACCAAATAACAGATGGCCTTGCCTACCTTCACAATTTGGGATTTATTCATTTTGATATAAAACCGGAGAATATTCTTTTGAAAAAGCCGAATCTCTGGAAGTTAGGAGATTTTGGGCTTATAAAAACAAGGGGATTTAGCGGTATTTTGGATATAAAAGGAACGGTAGGTTATATAGCACCTGAAGTTTTTAAAGGAGAGATACATCGAAGTAGCGATATATTCTCGCTCGGCTGTTTGCTTTACTATATGCTTACAGGTCATCATCCCTTTTTTTCAAAAAATCGGCGGGAGGAACTTCTTTTAAATAAAAGGGGGATAGTAAAATTTCCCAAAGGGCTTCCCGAAGATTTTAAACCTATATTTTCTAAGATGGTTAGAATAAATCCGTTTCTCCGTTATAGAACGGCAAAAGAGTTATTAGAAGACCTAAAAAAATATCGTGGGGTGAAGTAATGGTAAATGTAGAGCTCGCAACCAATATGAATATTGGAGACAAGCAAAACTTTGAGGATAGAATACTTTTTTTAGAAGAAAAAGATCAGAAACTTTTTGCCATAGCCGACGGTATGGGTGATAGTGGCTTTGGAGCGGTCGCTGCAGAGAAAGCGCTGGAAGTTTTGGAAAGGCACTTTCCCTTAAAGGAGTTCGACAAGGAGGAAATAGAGGAATTATTTAAAAAGGCCAATAAAGAGGTAATGAATACCGTCTACGAAATGGGAGGTATAAGCGGAACAACCCTTTCGGCAATGTTCCTTAAAGGGGACTTTTACATTATAGGCCATACGGGGGATAGTAAGATTTATCGGTTCCGTAAAGGGGAACTAAAACAACTTACAGAGGATACCGTAGAGGAAAGAAAAGGCCGCAAAAAGGTAAAGGCCTTAGGAACCGATTGGAACCCTCCAATAGTTATAAAAAAAGGTAAAGTCCTCCCGGGGGACATTTATTTATTGGTCTCCGACGGTATCGAAAAACTTTTGACTTTTGAAGAGTTAAAGGAATTTTTCAACCAATACGGGGAGTTGCCGGTCGAAGAAATCAGCGATAGGTTGAATTTCCTTTTTAAAACCTCAAAGAGGAAGAAAAATATAGACCGCGATAATATCGCCTACATTATGTTCCGTGTTGGGTAGACTTTTCTACCTCCTCGACCGTTAGGTATTTTCCTCTCCTTTTTATGTAATCGATAAGTTTTCTATAAACCTCGTTGGAGCTTAAGGTTTTTGCATCCCCTACAAGGATTAGCTTTCTTTTTGCCCTCGTAAGGGCTACATTTAACCTTCTTAGGTCTTCCAAAAAGCCTATTTCCTCTTGGGGGTTGCTCCTTACGAGGGAGATGATTATTACCTCCTTCTCCCTACCTTGGAAACCGTCGACCGTTTTTACCTCCACTTGGGGAATAAGCTGCTTTAGATAATCCTCGTGGTCCTTGTAGGGTGTTATTACCCCAATCTCCTCCGCAGGGAGACCCATTTTTAAAAGTTCCTCCACAAGTTTTTTCACAAACTCCGCCTCTTTGGGGTTGTATTTTGAAAAGCTCCCCCTTTTGGACCTTTCAACAAACCTACCTTGGGTGTCGATAAAAACTATCGGAGTATCGTCCAAAGCGGGATTGTTGCTTCTTTGTTTAACAATATCGGAGAGCTTAATGTTTTTTACACTTTCGTGGGAAATCAAAGCCCCTTTGTAAAACTCCTCCGAAGAGAACTCTTTAATTAACTCGTTCATCCGATATTGGATTCGGAGCATATAGACCGCCTCGGGGTATAGCTCGGTAAACCTCTCAAACATTGTGTAGGAGAGGTCCTTTGCATCGGGGTGGAGAACGGTAGGCGGCAGCTGTTTGTGGTCGCCGGCCATTATTACCTTTTTTGCTTTAATAAGCGGTATTAGGGCGGAGGGTTCGGTCGATTGGCTCGCCTCGTCCAAAACCAAAACTTCAAAAGCTCGGTTCTCTAAAAATTCGTTCCCGCTGGTGGAGTTTGTAGCCAAAACCACATCGGAGGTAGAAAGTATTTTGTCCACTATCTGGTTTTCTATCTTTTTTCGCTCCTCTATAAGTTTTTTTATCTCCTCCTGAAGTTCAAGCCATTTGGCCATCGATTTAAGTTTTGAGAGTTTTATTCCCCTTGTTTTTCTATTTTGCCTTGCCAATTCCATTATCTGCTTGTCGGAAAGACCCCTCCTCCATTGGGGGGTCGGTTTTAGGTAGTTTGCCTGCTTGCTTTTTAGTTCGTCTATTTTTTTCTCGATTTGGACTATCTTTTGGTAGTCCTCATGGTGTTGGACTTTATAATCCAAAGAGTGTTCAATAAGCTCCTTAGAGACCCTTGCAGGGTGGCCTATTCGAACAACATTTAGCCCCCTCTTTATAAGCCTCTCCATAAGGTTGTCCACTGCCGTGTTGCTGTCAGCTGTTGCAAGCACCTGTTTTTTCTTTACTTTTACAAGTTGCTCTATTACCTCAACTAGGGTGGTAGTCTTCCCCGTTCCGGGAGGCCCGTGGATTAAAAATAGCGGCTCACTACCCAAAGCCCTTTTTACCGCCTCAATTTGGTATCTGTTTAGATTTTCGTTAAAGGGTTTTATTTCCTCTTCGGAAACCTTCAAAAGGTCCTTACCTTTTCCTAAAACTACCTTTTCGGGGTAGGCAGTTTTTCCCTCCTCAAAGCGGTTCAGGGCGGCGTTCATCCTTTTGAAGGTGATATCGTTGACAAACAGGTCGACCCTCCAGTAGCCCCTCGTAAGGTCGGGCGGCGGGTCGGAAAAGGCTATATCGAGGTACTTTTTACCCTTCTCGTAGACGGTTCCCTCAATACCCTCCTTTAAAGGGTTGGTTCTACTTACAAGAACCACATCTCCCACCTTTATCTGGTGGTTTTCCGGCATATCGGGACGGCCGAAGCGGTAAACCTTGTAGCCTCCCACAATTTCACCTTTGTAGGATGCCTTTAAACCTAAAATGGCCCTTCCCCTCTGTTCCCTCTCCTTACCGGTTAAAAGCTGTATCTCCCTTATGTGGAACTCCTTTTCCGCCTCCCTTTCGAGTTCTATTAAATGTTTAAAGTGATTTGCATACTCTTTACGGTCTTTAAAAACCTTTTTTACCATCGCAAGGAAAGGAAATTTAAAACCAAAACCCTAAGTATATCCTTTACCTACAAACCTCTGTCCGGAATCGAGAATAATAACTTCCCCGGTAAGGGTTTTAGCTTTTAAAAGAAAATCCACCGCCGAGAGGATATCCTCTATGGCAACCGGTCTCTTCAAAAGGGTTTTAGTTGAGATGTAGTCCAACCAATGGTCGGTTTTCTCCCTATTTTCGAGCATGGGAGGTAAAACGGGTCCTAAAGCAATCTCGTTTACCAAAATATCGGGAGCCAATTCAACAGCTAAGACTTTTGTTAAAGTGTCCAATCCACCCTTTGCTATGAGATAAGGAACAAAACTTTTGTAAGGATTTCCGACAACCGTAGCCCAATCTCCAAAATTAATAATTCTTCCCTTCGGGATTATACCGTTTAAGAACATATACTTGGCACTTTCCTTGGAGAGTATGAAAACCGCCTCAACTATGGTGGAAAAATAAAACCTTAAATCCCCTTCGCTGGTTTCTTCCAAACTTTTTTTGCCAAACGGAGAAGCTATGTTCAAAAGTAAATCGATTCTTCCAAAGGTATCAAAAACTGCTTTAGGAATCCATCTGTAAGTTTCCGGATTTGATAAATCAACCTTAAAAGGGAGAATTTTTTTTCTGAGCCTCTCAGCGTAGGTTTGCAAATCACCTACCCTATCTGAGGAATCCTTATAGAGCACCGCAAGATTATATCCCTGTCCGATAAGGAATTGGGCTATGTAAAATCCAATTCTTCTAACGCCGGTTATTATCGCTACTTTTGACATTAAGAGAGATTCTAAGTGGTGGCTGGGCGGGGAATCGAACCCCGGACCTGGGACTTATGAGATCCCCGCTCTAGCCAACTGAGCTACCCAGCCTCCGCAAAAATATTAATATACCATAAATCTAAAGAAAATTCAACTTTAAGGAGGATACTGAAAAGTAGGAAAATAGCAAGGGAAAAATTAGAAATAAAATACTATTTCAAAAGTTTTTCATTACTTGAAAAATTTTTCAAGACAATTAAAATAATCATTTTAAAGCAATTAAAGTAATGGGAGGTTTGTAATGATAAGAAAATTTATTCTCTCCATTGGAGACAAGTTAATGGATGTTCTTGTAGTTATAAGTTTAATTCTTGTTTTTATAGCAGGTATAGCTTCTAGCTCTGAAACAAGAAGTTTTGGAGAAGGTTTATTAACATTTTTAGTTGTTGAACTTGTAGGTATTGTGTATGTAATAGTGGTATTTTATTTTATATATCTGCTAATGGATATAAGGTACATTCTCAAAAAGATAGAGGAAAACACCAGAAAAGAAACTTAATAGTATCTAGAATGTGGTCTGTGTAGTTCTAACCCGCCTGCGGCGGGCTAGTTCTCTTAAATCTTAATCCTTATTAACTTACCTTTACCGGAAAATCTATTGAATATCTACTTTAAATGGTCAAAACATTTTGCTTTTAGTTCCTTTCCATGTTCATCTACTATTTTTGAACCTCCCTCCGAAAGGACCTCCCCAACCAATGTGAACCCGTAAAGGGTTAAATCAATATCCGATGCCACAAGGAGTTGGTAATCCTCTCCTCCTTTGAGAGCGTAATTAATTGGATTTTTCCCTCTTTTGGAACAGTAAAGTTTAAGTTCCTCCGAAAGTGGAATGTTTTTTGTAAACACCTTTACGGTTTTGTTTTTTGCCATCTTTGAGAGGTCGGATAAAAAACCATCACTTATATCCATTGAGGCGGAGGCAAACTTTTCCACAATTGAAGATAAATCGAGTCTTGCAACCGGTTTAAGGTGCCTTTCTATAAGCTTCCTCTCGTAGGGTTCCAAATTTTCCTTTCCCGATAGTAGGATTTCCAAACCGGCTAAGCTGTCTCCCAAAGTTCCACTTACATAGATTTTTTGACCCACTTTAAAGTTATCTCTAAAAATGACCCTTTTTGCGGTTCCTACCAACGATAAGTCCAAACAGAGTTTTTCCGATGAGGTTGTATTTCCACCTATAAGGGAAAAGTTGTAAAAATCCAACGCTTGGGAAATACCTTTGTAAATCCCTTCAACGTAAGAGAGTTCCAAATCCTTAGGGAGAGCTAAGGTTATTAAACCATAAAGAGGTTTTCCGCCTTTGGCGGCTATATCGCTTACATTTACGCTTACAAGCTTCCATCCTACCGCTTCGGGTGGGTATTTTCTCAAAAAGTGGACATTTTCAACTAAAGTATCGACCGTAAAGAGGAGGATTTCATTTCCCAACCTTACAAAGGCGGTATCGTCGCCAAAGTCCCTTATAATGGATTGGTCGTTATTTTTTATAAACCTTGTAAGGTGTTCTATTAATCCAAACTCACCAAGGTCGGAAACTTTAAAACCCATTTGCGCTATACTATAACCTTTTGGTTCTCTATATACCTTAGGAGGTAAAAAATGGACCAACTCATAAGGAGAATAGAACAAAGGTACCAAAGAAAGGTGGAAATTCCCGACTTTCGTGTGGGTGATACCGTAAGGGTTTACTACAAAGTGAGGGAAGGAAACAAAGAGAGGATTCAACCTTTTGAGGGTCTCGTTATAAGATTTCAAGGAACCGGTTTAAATAGAAACTTCACCGTTAGAAAGGAATCCTACGGAGTAGGCATTGAAAGAACATTCCCTCTCTACAACCCGAGGCTCGAAAAGATAGAAATAATCAAGTTCGGTAAAGTTAGAAGGGCAAAACTCTACTACATCAGACAACTTAGCGGTAAAACCGCCGCAAGGAAAATTAAAGAAATTAAACCTTGGGAACCTCTCGGTCAAAAACGTATGGCCCAAGCGGCAGCTAAAGGTAAAGCTACTATTGTTCAGGAAAAACAGGGTGGAAAGAAAGGCAAAAAGAAAAAGTAATTCTTCAATTCTTCTTTCAATTTAATCTTTCCTTGCCTAAAATCAGTTTTAATTCCTTCTAAGGAAAAGATTGATAAGACTCTCTTATTGCTCAGATTGATTAACTGTCCAATTTAAGGTTTTTCAAATTTACTGAAAATAACTTGCTAGATTGGAAATTATTTCTAATTTCCAATATCAGGAAACTTAACAAAGCTCCATTCAAAGAAATTTAAATATAAAGGATTTATTAAAAGATAGTAGAAAGCGTTGATAAAGAAGCTCGATACTTAGAACATATTGAGAAAAAACTCCGCCAACTTATGGAGAAATATGAACAGGTAGAAGAACAAAAGTTGGAATTGGAGAAAAAACTTGTCCAAATAGAGCAGAAATTTTTAGAAGTTTCCCGTCAATTGAAGGAGTTGGAACGTGGATATAACGAATTACGCCACAAGTTGAGAAAAAACAAAATATCACTCACTACAACAAGCGGACTCACCACGCAAATATGAACGCCTTATGGAAGATAGACGTAGACTCCTTGAAGAGATGAAGGAAGTTAATGAAAAACTTCAAGAGTTGAGAAAAGTTTACAACAACCTTAAAGCGGAAGAATATGAAATCTCAGACCAATTGGCGGAAATTGAAGGGGAAATTTCCAAAATTAGGCGCAAGATAGAAGTCCATTTAAAGGAATTGAAACATTACGCGCAAGAAGTTTTGAGAAGAATAGAAAACTTCGCTGAAAGGTATAACCTAAAAATTTAATACTTATAAAGGTTTAGCTTCCCATAAATTTTCTCCTATTGGTTTGATTAAAACTTTCAAACCCCTTTTCAATTTTTTCCTGGTTAGAAAGATTTTTTTAATAACTTTTCCATTTTTTAACTTTATTTTAGCTTCGAAAATGTAATCCTGAATGGGAGTAGCATCTATAACAATTCCTATTGTGTGGTTTTTATGTTTAGTATAAACAAAAATAGCTATTGCAAACAAAATTGTTAACAAACCTATTCCAATTTCTACCATAGAAAAATTAGTTTTGGAGATAGGCTAATTGGAAAAATTAAACTAATTGCCAATTTATTGCAATTGCAACATTTTCCTGATATAGATAAGAGAATGTTAAACAGAAAGGAATAAAGGGAAACTGAAAATGTCTATAACATTTCAAGGATTTTTTTTATTCCCTCCTCCGAAGGGGTCATATAAAAGGTCTTTCCATCGTCGGTTGTAATAACCAAAGTGGGAACCCTATAGTATTGAATAAATCTCGGGAAACTAAAATCGGTAATAGCTTCAAAAAACCTCTTAGCGTCCTTTGGATTACCCTCCAAAATCCTTAAAAGGCCGAGCATATATTTACTCTCATCAAACTTGTTGTAGGTATGAGCGAAAGCTTTTTTTGCCTCGTTTAGGAAATATTCATCTCCTTCCGAAAGGAGGTAATCTACAAAATAGTTGAACCCTTCGATGAAGAGCTTTTCGGCAGGGTCCATTCCGTAGGTCATATAGTCAAAAGAACTCTCTATGTAGGTTTCAACATTATCGTAAGCCACATAGGGAGCTTCCTTAGTTTCAAAGAACGCCGGATGGCCTTTATAGATATGAACCTCATAACGCATTGAGAAAGTTTTAAATAAAACCTCTAAAAGGTTTTAGGAACTTAGTCAGTCTTGTTGTAATAATAATCTTCCCTTATCCAAGATAAAACTTAAATCATTTTCTGAGTTTATTAATTTCCCTCCCACACGGACAAAAAATTTAGCATCTTCAATAATTGGAGTATTTTGCCTAAAATTCAATTGAGGAATTATTTGTAATTCACCTTCTATTTTCATTTCTTTTTTAAATTCAAAAAAGAACCTGGAGGGTTCGAAAGGTTTTAGTTTTAATTTTTTACTATTAAAATCTATCTCTATATTCCATTTATTTAAAAATTCATTTTCTACCTCTTTTACTTCTTCTACCTTTACCTTACCAAAACCATACCTGGTATCGCCTCCTATAAAAAGCTCCTTGTCTTGTATATTTTGTATCCAATCTTTAATTAGGTCTTCATTTATTATTATAAATCCTTTCCAATACAAATCTACCACATTATTCCTCAGTTTTCCTCTAGGTTTAATAAATTCAAACTCATAAAGGTGTTCATCTTTAGCTTTTCTTAAAATGGGCTCTATAGATGTTTTAAAATCTGCAGAAACAAAATTAAATCTAAATTCTTCCTCTTTAATGAAAACTTCTTCATTTAAAGAAAAACCCCAAACTCCATTTTTGTATTCCGGGAAAAGAATTTGAAAATTACCATTTAATTTTATAGTTGGAAAAAAGTTAGAAATATATTTTAAAGATTCTTTTATACCTCTTAACCTTTCCTCAGTTATACTTTCTTTATTTTCTAAAATAAAAAAATTAACCAAAGCACCCCATATAGTCCATCCTGGAATAAATACTTCTGTTTCATTAAGAACTCTCCAAGCATACCGACCTATATGTATAGGTTCCTCTTGCTTTAATAAAATTTCAAAAATTTTAAAACCCATCTTTAATCTTCTCCCGTATTTTTATCCATAGCTTTAGCGTGATATCTAGCATAAATAAGTGTCTTTTCTAAAAGCTGTTTTAGGAATAGGAGCTTGTGAATATCTTGGGAAATATTTTGGAAATAGGATTCATAGTCTTCTCCATTTTCTTTCTTTTTTATAAAATCCATTATAGGTTGCAATTTTTCAAACAGTTTTTTTTCATCAATATCTTTCTGAGCTTTGGCCCAAACCCACATTGCATATACTCCATTACTAGATAAAATTCCCAATAACTTGTTTATCTCCGTCTCTTTTAAAATCTTTTCAGAAACTAACTTATAAGAAATTTCAATTATTTTAGACTCTAAATTAACAGCCGTTTCAGACATTTTTAACCTCCGCTTTGCGAACCTTCACCTAATAGGTTAATTTTTAACCTTCCAAATCCTCGCGTGGTCATACCTCCAATTCCTAGGCTTTCAAAGTAGTGGGAACTATCATCTAAAGCATTTTCAAGGTCTTTAAGGCTAGGTAAAGGCTTTAGCTTTGGTTCTAATTCTGCAAAACCTGACTTATCAAATATACGAATCTCTCCGTAAAAGATGGTTCCACGAGGGATAGCTTCAGAGGTAAAGAGAGCTCCCTCTTTAGCAGCACCTGTAATAGGGTCTATAGAAACGGAAGTCCTAACTTCAAGGTTAGAGTTAACTATATGAGAGAATAAACCCTCAGGAACAATAATAATATCATTTAAATTTAGTTTATACGGTAGATTTTCTAATATTTTTTGTATTTTCTCTTTTAGAGAGTTATTATCTTCAACCTTGTAAGGTAAATAGAGCCAACCTAAGTTGATATAACCCTCTGCCTCTTCTTCAGACAGTTTTTCAAATACAAAACATAACTTTTCCTCACTTTGAGAACTGTTCTCAGTCTCTGGTTGTTGACTAGCGCTATTACTACTTTGAGAACCGTTCTCAGTCTCTGGAGTATTATCAGCTTTTGGTTGAATGTCACTATAAACACTTTCTATAATTTTCTGTGTAGTTATCCACTTTGTCCCTTTTATTGTAAAAACAGGGAAAAATAAAATCTGCAAGTCGCTAAAAAAGAGCATCCCCTGCCAACTAATATCTTTCTTAGAAAAACCAAACCCTTTACAAACTATACAGTGCCCACAATGACCGGTTTTTCCTTCTTTG
>JALSNH010000055.1 GCA_026987085.1 Aquificota bacterium
CCTTGCTTTTAACCTCACCCTCTTTGGTTTCCTGAACTATCGGTTCGTAAATAGGAATGAAATGCTCAACATTGTTGCCATGTTTTTCTACTATTACTCCGTGGAAAACGTTGCCTTCGTTCTTTTTGATGAGGTCGAAAACGTGCCCCGCCGAGGCGGTAATTGTTAAAAATTTGTCTCCTAAGGAGACTTCCAAAACGTCAATTTCTCCAACGCGGCGCCTTAGCGGTTTTCCAAAGAAGTTGGCTATGGTCCTCGCCTTGTTGGGAGATTCCACTATTACCAAAACCGGTTTAATGAGTTCCTTAACCTCTTTTGGAACTTCTCCCCTTAAGAACCTTAAAACATTCTCCCTATCCTTTTCAATTTCTTCAAAGAGGGTTTTTAAATCGACCTCCTTAAACGGAACAAAATCTATATCCTCGCTGAACCATTTGACCTTTTTACGGAGGTTGTTGAAGGCCTTTATATCGTCGACCAAAACGAGGGAAAAACCTTTGGTAAGACCACCGGCGTAGAGCCTCGAAGTTCTACCCGACGCTTGGAGGTATCCGGTAACATCGGCCACAACGAGCGAATACCCCTCCTTAGGGTCCCACCGTAGGGTAATCTCTTCGCTCTCTTTAATCTTTTCGAGGACCTCCGGATGCTCTATAAATGCCCTTACTTCGTTCCTTATGCTTTCGATAATCTCCTTTAGACGTTCGTTTTGCTCTATAAATTCCTCCGAAAGGTAGGAGTATTTCCTTAAACGCTCTATCCAACGGTCGAGCTTTTGGAGATACTTTTCTCGGAGTTCTTTGTCTTTCGCTATCAAGGGCCTTAAAGCAACCAACGCCCAAAGGATGTGGGAGAGGTGCTCCTCCACTTTGAGAGTAAATTTGAGTTTGGGAACACCCACAAAGAGGGCGTACCTAACAACGTGGGGCATATCAAAACCGCGGGCAAGTGGGTTCCTATAGGAGGCTATACCTACAAAGGCGTTAACCTTACCCTCCTCGTAATCCTTTAGGTGTTTATCGAGTTCTTCGTAGCTCCTTACGTTGAGACCTTTTTTATTGAGATACTCCACAAGGCGGTCGACCTCTTCTCTTCCCCTATCTTGGGAGATATAGATTAGTCCACCCTTCGGGTGCTGTTTTACAAACTCGTAAACGAAATCCCATAAAGGTTTGTGGTCCTCTATAGATTTTTCCCCGTTGAGGAACTTGTCCTCATAACTATCGACCACGTTGCGGAGATAAAAGAGAGGTCTACCTACCTCAAAACCGAGAAGTTCCCTAAAGAGTTTTATCCTTTCACTGCGGGGGTTGGAAGTTGCGGAGGAAACTATCAAAACACCTTTTCTAACCTTTTCCGCGTGCTTCCTTAACTTTTCTTCCTCTTTGCGGAGCTTTTCCCACTCCTCGGGGGAGGCGTTCGGTTTTTGGGCAAGCTCTTTGCGAAGTTTAATAATTCTCAAAGCCCACTCTATATCCTTTTCGGAAAAGCCAAGGAGGTAAAGTGCCTTATCGATATTTTTTGCAGTTTTAAGGAAGCTATCCACATCGTCGACAAATATCAAAGAAAAAATGCCCTTCGGGATATGTTCAATGTTGCGGTAGAGAAACATTGAGGTGGAAACCAAAATTCGAAAATCGCCCGCCTCTAGCCGTTTAAATCTCTCCTCCCGCTGCTTCTTTGTAAGGGAGGGTTTTTCTCCAAAATAGAGGAGGTACTCTTCGGGAACACCCATTTTGCGGAGCTTTAGAAGGGCCTGCTCCACCAAAAGGCGGGTCGGAAATATTAGATAACTCTTTTGGTGCTTTTCTTTTGCCAAATAGAAACTCAAAGTGAGGCCGAAGGTGGTTTTACCTATACCGGTGGGGGCCAAAAGGGCAAAGCTCCTACCGAGGAAAAATCTCCTAGCCCACGCCCTCTGAAGGGACCAAGGATAGGATTTATGCACCCTATAAAAGAACTCGGAAAATTCGTTATCGAAATCCTTAAGTTGGCAAATCTCTTTAAAGTCCCTTTTAAGGTTTCCCAAATTTTCAAGTTCCACACATGCGAGGTCCCGGTCTATCTCCTCTCCTTTCAGTGGTAAACATTTGGAACAGGGAAGTCCCAATTCGAGCCTTCTATTGCTTATCGGTCCTCCGCAGTTGGGACAGGACTTTTCAAAAATCGCCTTTACCTTTTCCATAGCCGTTATATGAACTTCTTTAATAACACTAAAAGAAACTTTTTCAATCCTTTTAACCGAAAGTTAACGGTGGCAAGGTAGAATGTTTAAACTAAAAATGGCCGATAGAGTTATTCCCAAGTCGGTTCTTTTAAAGAGAAAAGCAACAAATTTGGTATTTCTAACCTTAACCTGGTTGGCTGTAGGTATAGGACTTTCGATTCTATTTTGGATACTTGGATATTTGACTTTAAAGGGAATTCAGGGAATCAACATCGACCTTTTTACAAAGGTGGGCGGAAATCCGGACGATGGAGGTTTGCTTCACGCTTTCGTAGGCCACGCCATAATCTCGTTCCTTACCGTTTTAATAGGTGTTCCCGTGGGAATACTTATAGGTATCTACTTGGCGGAATATGCCCGTTTTAGCCGTTTTGGCAAGGTAATTAGCAACGTCAGCGATATTATGCTGGCAGCTCCATCGATAGTTATAGGCGTTTTTGTTTACATCATTCTGGTAAAACCGCTAGGAACCTTCAATGCTTTAGCTGGAGCTGTCTCTTTGGCGATTTTAATGATTCCGGTTATTTTAAAAACCACCGAAAATATGCTCCATCTGGTTCCCGATACTTTAAGGGAAGCTGCTATAGCTTTAGGTGCACCTAAGTGGAGGGTTATACTCTCCGTTGTTCTGCCTTCTGCCAAATTTGGAATTTTAACCGGTATTATTCTCGGTATAGCCCGTATAGTTGGAGAAACTGCTCCTTTACTCTTTACCTCTTTTAATAATAACTTCTTGAACTTTAATATCTTCAAACCGATGGCTTCCTTGACGGTAACTATTTATCAATACGCTCTTTCTCCCTTTCCCAACTGGCAAAAGCAAGCTTTCGCCGCTGCCCTGATACTCACCCTCTTTGTGCTTTTTGCAACCCTTACCGCAAAACTAATCCTACAAAGGAAATTTAAGGTTTAGGTTGCCCTTTTAGGTTTTCCTTGAACTTCTTATACATTTCCCGTTCAAACTTATTCAAACCTTCCAAAAGGAGTTTAAATTTCTGCAGTTCCTCCCCGGAGATGGTTCCCTTTTTTAACTTCTCCTCTAGATGGTAGAGTTCTTCAAATATCTCCTCCAACTGTAGGTTCTTTTCAAAGAGCTTCCCGCGGGCGGTTCGAAAGCGTTCCTCCAAATTGGTAGTATCTATTTCGAACAACCACTTTGGAAGTTTTTCCTTTTTACCTTCCAAAATATTTAAGGCCCACTCTTTTACTTTGGGAGACAGTTTATAGTTTTCCAGTTCGATATCTGTCGGCTCTAAATAAAGAAGGCCCAAGAGGAAATCGACCTCGGCGGTATCTATGTCGGTTGGAACCGACAGCTTTTTTAAGGATAGCCACTTTTTCCTTTTTCCCCGAAGGGGGATTCCTACCTTTTCCTCAAAGGTTTTAAACCAAAGTTCCCTTTTAATAGGGTCGGAAATTTTCGAGGCCAGCTCTCTGTAAAGTTTAGCTATTTTTTCTATCTTGTCGGAAGATGCGTTTGCCGCTCTCTCTATAAGATAGTCCCTAACAGATTCCGCATTCTGAATAAGCTCTTTAATAGCTTTAAGACCTTCGTTTAAAACGAAAGTATCGGGGTCCTCCCCTTGCGGTAGAAAGGCGAAAAAAACTTCCAAATCAAAGGTAAGTAGCTTTTTGGCAGCCTCCAAAGCGGCTCTTCTTCCGGCAGCGTCGCCATCAAACAGTAGAACCACTTTAGGAACCAGCTTTTTTATAATCCTCGCGTGGTGCTCCGTTAGACTTGTTCCCAAAGGAGCAACCGAATTTCTAAAACCGACAGAGTTAAGTCTTATTACATCGAAATAACCTTCAACGATTATTAAAAATTCCTTGTCCCTTGCAGGTTCTCTTGCTCTATCCAGACCAAAAAGAGTTCTCTCTTTTTGAAATAGAAGACTATTAGGAGAGTTTTTATACTTAGGTTTCAAATCCTCCAATAGGGACCTTCCTCCAAAAGCTACAATTTTTCCAGTAAGGTTTCTTATCGGGATAGTTATCCGTTGATAGAAAAAATCTTTATATCTACCGTCGGCGGTTCTGAAAAAATGTTTTAGCTCCAAAAGGGGGTCGAAAATTTTATTTTTCCTCGCAAAGGAGACACTTTTAAACCCGTCTCCGCAGTATCCTATACCGAACTCTTCAACCAGTGAGGGGGAAAGCTTTCTGACCTTTAAAAGGTAGTCCCGTGCTTCCTTGGCCTTTAGTAGGTTTTCTTTATAAAATTCGCCCATCAACCGTAGGGCTTTGTAATACTCTCCCTCCTTTTCGGTATCTCCTAGTTCAATCGGTAAGTTGTAGCGTTCTACCAATAGTTTTGCAGCTTCAAAGTAAGAGAGGTTTTCATATTCGGCAACAAACTTTATAACATCGCCACCTTTTCCGCATCCAAAACATTTCCATATTCCTTTTGAAGGAGAAACGTAGAATGAGGGCGTTCTGTCGCTATGAAAGGGACACCTTGCAGCGTAAGAATTCCCCACCCGTTTTAGAGGAATGTATTCTCCTATAACTTCGACTATATCGAGCAGACTGCGAATTTTTTCGTAAACGGACATTCCGAAATTTAAAAAAAAGTATACCTTTAGAAATAAGTAGCAACCGAAGAAGAAATTTTTAAATATCCCTCTCTAGATGGAGGAAAGGTTTTATTCAATCCGTATGAGGGCATCTTTGGAAGGAAAACATATTTCGGGACAGGAAAGAATAGTGCCTTATCAAAAATTGGAAGAAACTATTTTGGAACTTCATCGACGCCCTTCGGAGGATTGGGATTTCCAAACTATTAAAGTTGAGTTGTTAAAAGAACCTCCCCAAGTTTTGGAAAAATCTTTAAAAGTTAAAAGCTATAAATTTTCTTGCATTCCTCTCGCCCACAATTTTATAGCTGGCCTTTTAGAGGAGGAACACGGTATAAATCGCCATTTTGTAAAGTCGCTTATATCGAAACTACTTTCGGGAATAAATAACGGATGGAACCTTCCCGGTGCTCTTATTGTAGAACCAACAACAGGAGAGGTTGTAAATCCCAAATCTTCAAAAGGAATTCGGACCATTCTCTTCGATTGGGTTGAAAGGGAGAAAGTAAAAAAACTCCTTTTGGAAAAGGGTTATACGGTCCGAACTTTAGATGCTTTGGCGTTGGCAACAAAAAATGTTTTCTGCGGTGTTGAAGCCGAAATTTGCATCAGCGACGATCCAAACTACACAACCGGCTATGTAGCTTCCGCCAAACTGGGGTATGTAAGAATTTTCCCAATAAAGGAAAAAGGTAGTCCCTTCGGGGGAAGGATTTACTTTGTAAGAAGGGAGAATTTGGAAAAAACCTTAGAATGTTTGAGAAAAAAACCGCTCCTAATAAAGGAACCGGATATTTAAAATACACCTGGAGATTTAAAAGTTCAAAATAGTTTCCAATGTTTAGGGTAAAAAAGGTCGAGGTATATCCTTCGAAGGAAAAGTTTGGAATAGTTCACAAATTGGTGGTGGAAGGTGAAAATATTGAGGCTTTAAAAGAATCTTTTCAACAATTTTCTTCCGCTCAAAGTTTTGAAACTGAAGATAACTCTATAAGTTTGGAGTTTGACAACCAAAATAGGTTCAAATTTGAGTTGGAAAAACCTTTGGAGGAATTTTACAACGAGGAGGTTCACCAAGCGTGGAAATCTATGGTTGCCGATGCCTTGGGAATGGAGGAACCATTTCGATTTTACTCTTTCTACACCGAAAGTGGCGAACATTTGGGAACTGTAGCATTTAAACAGGATTGCGAGACTTTCCACCCAATAATTTTGATTTACAAAAAGTTTTAAAAACCGCCCGGTAAGGGCGGCTTTTTTTCTTGTTATAAGCGGTAAATTATGCGACCTCTGGTAAGGTCGTAGGGAGTAAGCTCAACCTTTACACGGTCGCCCGGGACAATTCTTATAAAGTGAACCCTCATCTTTCCGGAAAGGTGGGCCAAAACTTCGTGTCCCGTATCCAGTTTAACCCTAAAAAGGCCGTTGGGTAAAGCTTCGGTTATCTCACCTTCCATAACTATACCGGTTTCCTTCTTGTGCTCTTCCTGCTTTTTCTTTTTTTTCTTTCCCATCAAAAGTTATTAATTATTTCGCTTCCTTAAAAAGGTTCCACCTTTTTGCTTTAACCTCTTTTGTTTGCCTATGGGTAGAAATTCCCGAGAAGGTGGAAAAAGTTTTCACCGCTCCCTATTGGAGGGTGGTTTGGGAGTTCTTTCCAGCCGGGTGTTGGGTTTTGTTAGGGAGTTTCTTACAGCCTACTTTTTTGGAGCTTCCCAAGCAACCGACGCTTTTTTTATAGCGTGGAAAATTCCCAACCTTTTTAGGAGGGTTTTGGGAGAGGGAGCCTTCGATAGGGTTCTTTTGGCCTACCTGCGGGAGGGTTTTAATAGGGAATTTCTCCAAAAGGTTCTGTTTTGGAGCGTTTTTACAAGTTTCTTGGTGGCGGTTTTTTTGGCCATTACCGCTCCCTTTGCGGTCGATTTGATATATCCCAACGGTGCGGAGGAGGTAAAGGAGAGGGCGGTCTCCTTTTTGAGGATTATGGTCTTTTATCTACCTTTAATTACCATTACAAGTTTCTTTGCCGCCCTCTTTCAATATTTTCAACGCTACCTTTGGAGTTTTCTATCCCAGGCTGTGTTCAATATAGGTGCTATTTCTTTTCTTCTCCTCTTTGAGGGAGCTTTAGGTATTTATGCCCTCGTTTGGAGTATAATTTTCGGAGGTCTTCTTCAGGTCGCCTATATCTTAATCCTTTCCAAAAGGTTGAGAATTTTAATCCCTCCAAAGTTCGGTTTTCATAAAAAACTGGTTGAGTATTTTAGAAATCTCCTTCCCTCATTTTGGTCGGTTGGTATAGGTCAAATATCGACCCTTTTGGAGGCCTTTTTTGCCTCCTTTGCCGGTGCGGGAACCTTATCCCACCTATATTACGCCTTTAGGCTTTACTATCTACCGGTGAGCGTCGTTGCCATAGTGGGCAGTCGGGTTAACTTTTCTAGCCTAGTAAGGTCGAAGGATAAAGGGGAGATTTTTGAACATTTGAAAAGAGCGGTGGAAGCTCTAATCTACCTGTTGGTTCCAATAACTTTAATAACCCTTGTTGTAGGTGAAAGCGCGGTAAAAATTCTTTACCAACACGGGGCCTTTTCACACGCCGATACCCAAAAAGTGGCTCTTTATTTGAAGATATACATTTGCGGGCTTTTAGGATTTTCCCTCTATCAACTGCTGTTAAACCTATACCATCTTCAAAAGAGGTTCTTTACAGCCTTTTTTCTATCCCTCCCTTTGGTGGTTGTTGAAATACTTGTTCCTCTTATTGGGATTTTTGTATTCCACACCGGAGGGTGGGTTATAGCATTGGGAACCGCCTTAGGAGGGTGGGTAGGTTTTTTAACACTTTGCGGTTTGAATAGACTCTGTCCCTTTTTGGGAAAAGTTTTTATCGGCACCACCAGAAGGGAATTTGTTAAATGGATGGCCACCTTAGGGTCTTTGATATTTGTAAAAGCAACCGTTTCGTGGAACCTTTTGCACTTTTCATTTGCCGCCCTTTGGGGGCTTTATTACCTGTATAACTTTAAAAAGAAAAGTTTTTAAAGCCTTGGTTTTTAAAATCTTGGTCGATTTTAAGATTCACTTTAACCTTTTAACGGTTAAATGCAATATCTGTTTGGACCCGTTTTGTCGAGAAGATTGGGACTCTCTTTGGGGGTCGATTTACTTCCTTCTACAAAGGTTTGCTCTATGGATTGCATCTACTGCGAATGTGGAAAAACTGAAAAGAGATTCCTAACCTTGGAGAGGAAAGAGTGGGTTCCAACCGATGAGGTTAAAAGGGAATTGGAGGAGCTCCTTACAAAGGAGAATTTTTATGCAGATTACATAACCTTTTCGGGAAATGGAGAACCGACCCTCCACAGTAGGTTTGGAGAAATTGCCCGCTTTATAAAGGAGTTGCGTCCCGATTTAAAGCTCGCGTTGCTAACCAACGCCTCTACACTCCACTTAGATGAAGTTTTAGAAAATTTAGAACCTTTTGACCTTATTTCTCCGTCTCTCGATGCGGTTAGCGAGAGCGTTTTTAAGAAGGTCAACCATCCTGCGAAAGGTTTGACGGTTGAAAAAATCCTTGAAGGGTTGGATAAGTTAAAGAAAACATTCAAAGGTCAAATTTGGCTCGAAACTCTATTTGTAAAAGGTATTAACGATAGTCCCGAAGAGGTGGAGCTGATAGGAAGGGAAGTTCACCGTTTAAAGCCGGACCGGTGGCAGTTGAACACCGTTGTTAGACCGCCCGCCTACAACGTTAAAGGTCTAACCGAAGAGGAACTTTTGGCTATAGCCCGCAGGGTAAACTATCCCAAAACCGATATAGTTTGCTATAACTACCTCCGTTTGGAAGATATTAAGCCTCTTCGGATGGAAGAGCTTGAAAGTAAACTCCTTGAAACGGTCAAAAGAAGACCTTCACCTTTGGAGGAACTGGAAGTTTCCCTAAACATCAACAGGGAAACCTTGGAAGAACTTATCGAGAAACTTCAAAGGGAAGGAAAGATAGAAATAACCACCTTTGGTGGTAAAAAGTTTGCAACCGTTAAATTAAGAAATCCAGATGTCCAAAAAAAGGAAAGGATTTAAAGACTTAAAACCTACAACAGGATTGGTTAAAAACGCGCTGTTTAATATTTTGGGCAATGTTTCCGGCTTGGATTTTCTCGACCTATTTGCCGGAACGGGACAGATAGGACTTGAAGCGGAGAGAAGGGGAGCAAACGTTACCTTTGTGGAAATTCACAAAAAACGGCTCGAGGATATTAGAAAAAGGACTAAAGGTAAAACCTACTTGGGAGATGTTTTAAAAGTTTTACCTCGCTTAGGTTCCTACGATATAATCTTTGCCGACCCACCTTATAGCTACGACAAATATAAAGAACTTTTAAGGCTATCCCTTGAACATCTCAATGAGGGAGGGTTATTAATAGTTGAACACTTTAAGAAGGTAGATTTAAAACCTTTTACTCCAAAAGGTTTGGAAGTGGAAGAGGAAAGAACCTATGGAGATACGGTTTTAACCTTTTTTCGAAAGGTGGAAAGAAACGATAATTTAAACGGAGATTGGATTTAATAACTCAACTACCTTTTCACAAATTTTTCGTAGCCATCTCAACTATTTTATCGGTGTCTATTTCCCTTTGACATTTAAAGTTGTATGGGCAATGTTTTTTCCTATAGCAAAGAATACAATCCAAATCGGGATAGTAGGGATGGATTAATCCGAAAAGGTTTTTAAACCAAATATCGTAGCCTTGAACGATTACGATAGAAGGCACTCTAAGAAGGAGAGCCAAATGGTAGGGAAAACTTTCGATGGTTATTAAAAGCTTTGCTCCCTTTAATAGGAGGGTAAAGGAAATTAAATCCTTTGCAAAGATTTCTATATTGGAGGGTAAAACCTCTCTTAGTTGCTTTATATATTCGACCTCGTTGGGTGCTACGGCAACAATTATTTTTCCATTGAAAGTTTCGGAAAGTTTTAGGGAAAGTTCGCGAACCTTTTCCGGGGCGAGTTCTTTTGAAGGCAAAACTCCCTTTGGAGAAATAACAATATACTCCTCAAAAGGATGGATGTTTTTATATCTCTCATATATTTCCGGCTTAAATTCCCATAAAGGGAGTTTATTTAGCTCATCGGAAATATCCACAGAAATTGTTTCAAGCAATTTTAATCTGTCCCAGTAGGTGAAATTAAAAAATTGAACGGGCACCATTCGGTTGTAAATCGGGTAGAGAAATCTTTCCCTTTTTTTTCTATAAAAGGCGGAGCGGATTTTGGCTCCGGAAAACAGAACGAGGGGGTAGGTTCTAAAGGTAGCTTCGTAATCTAATATGGCATCGTATTGATTCCTTATCTCTTTTAAGGTTGCCCAGAAACCTTTAAATGGAATAACTTTGTCCAAGTAAAGGTAAGCTTCAAAGAAATCCCTTGCAAAGGGAAGGGTTAAAAAGTCCACCGAAATGTTGGGAATTTTTCTTTTTAAAACCTCCGCTATAAGGGCGGTATAAAGAGCATCACCTAGTGAGCGTCTTTGAATTAGCAAAACCCTTTTTAGTTGCATACTTCCTTTAACCATTCAACGTATTCCTTAATCATCTTCAAATAACTTTTATAACGGTCGCATGAAATCTCTCCCCTTTTTAGGGCTTCCTTTACCTCACAACCTTCCTCGTTGAGATGCATACAGTTGGAAAATTTGCACTTATAGCGTAAAAACTCGGGAAAGTGCAACCTAACCTCTTCCTTCGGTATAAATTGAAGAGCTTCAACTTTGGAAAATCCGGGGGTATCTCCTATAAAAGAGCCCTCTCCAAACGGAATAAGCTGGACACCCGTTGTTGTGTGTCTACCTCTTTCAGTTTTTTCGCTAACCTCGCCGGTTCTTAGTTGCAAACCGGTTAAGGCGGAGAGAATAGAACTTTTTCCTACCCCCGAAGGTCCGGCCAATATGCAGATTTGACCCTTTAAGTAATCCTTTAAAGCCTCTATACCTTCCCCCGTATGGGCGGAAACCTTTAAAACATCGTATCCGGCATCTTTATAAACCTTTTCCCAGTATTGGAGTTCCTTTTTACCTTCCTCATCGAGGAGGTCGATTTTGTTAAAAACAATTACGGTATCGAGCCCCAGATAATCATAGACCACCAATAGGTTATCCAATAAAAAGTTTTGAAAAGGAGGATGTTGTATAGTTTGAACAATAACTACACGGTCGACATTTGCAACCGGAGGTCTAACTAAGAGGTTTTTTCTTTCTTTAACCTCCTCTATAGCGAAGGTATTAGCGTCAACAATGCGTCCTTTTACGTAGTCCCCTGCATAAATTTTATTTTTCTTTCTTACCTTACCTAGCGGTATACCGCGGTAGGTTTTACCTTCTTGAGGTATGTAAACACCTATTTTCTGTCCCGAGCGTTCAATAACAATTCCCTCAATTAAATTTCTTGCCATTCCTTTATAAATTTAATGGCTCTCATCAAACCGCAAGAGGGTAGGGTTATTTTAAGAACCTTAGAATGGAGAAGCCTAAAAAGATTCTTGCCCACGTTTGTTGTGCGGTTGATGCTATCTACTTCCTAAAAAGGTTGAGGGAAGATTTTCCAAATTCCCAAATAGTTGCCTACTTTTACGACCCAAACATTCACCCTTACGAGGAGTATCTGCTACGCCTTAAGGAGAGCGAAAGGGCCTGCAAAATCCTCGGTATAGAGTTTTTAGAAGGTCCTTACAATTTGGAGGGTTGGCTTAAAAAAGTTAAGGGCTACGAACACTTTCCCGAAAAGGGTGCACGCTGCGTTATCTGTTTTGACGAAAGGCTCGAAAATAGCGTCAAAAAGGCAAAAGAACTCGGGTGCGAGGCCTTTACAACAACCCTCCTTATGTCTCCCAAAAAGAGCCAAGAACAACTTTTAAAGGTAGGTAAAAAGCTGGAAGAGACCTACGGTGTTAGGTATATCCACAAAGACTACCGAAAGGGGGGTGGTGTTCAAGAAATGAACCGCCTTGTAAAGGAAAAGGAAATCTGGAGGCAGGACTACTGCGGTTGTATGTTCGCCCTGTTCCAACAAAAGGGTGAAAAAGCCTTTTTAGACACCGTAGGGTTTTCCGGTCGTATTCCGGGAACCAAAGAGGAACATATTTTTATTCGTTCCCTAAAGGTGGTTGCGGAGCTTTTGGATCTACCTACAAAGGAGGAGGAATTTACCTTCCTAGGGTGGTTTCCTTTAATCGGAAAACTCCAGTTGGCAAAAAGCAAAGAGGTTATACCTTCGTTGGTTGTTCCATTTTCCGCTCCTATAAGGGGTATTGCTAAAGGAGATATCGTTAAAAGGGTTGGAAATAGACTCTACCTAAATAGGCAGAATGTAGTTATCCAACTGGAGGAAGAGTTAAAAGGTTTTCCTATAGAAGTTCCGAAAACATCAAACCCGACTTTTGTAGTTGAAAAAAAATATGAAAAGAAACTTTTAACAGACAGGATAGTTGCAACGCTCGATGTTAGGGTGGAATTTGTTAAATCGAGAAACCTTTTAATTGGAAACCCCGAAGGGGCTCAGGTTATCTATCTTTTACCGGCGGATACACTATTTGATGGTAGGGGCATTTCGATAAAGGAGGTAGAAGATTTCATAAAAAATGAAAAACAACGGTTGCAAACGGGAAATATAGCTCTTGCTATTCTGGGTGCCCAAAGCTACGGACTCGGTTTTGAATATCTTAAGGAACTCCACCCCGATTGGATTGAAAAATTCCGCCCAGCCCCTCTGGAGGGGAACTTTTTACAGGAACAACTTTAGTGCCTTCGACAATTTTTCCTTTTAATGGGAAAAAAGCTTTTTCAACCCATTTTGAGGTTGCAGTTGGGAAAGAACCCGAAAGGAGAGTTTAAAGTTATAAAACTTTGCCGTTTCGGATTTCCCCAACTGCTGGAAAATTCCCCTTTTTGGAATGGAAAACCTTTTCCCAACCTCTTTTGGTTAACCTGCCCTTACTTGGTTAGAGAAGTCTCCAAATTGGAAAGTGAGGGATATATAGAACACTTTGAGGAGAGGTTGAGGAGAGAGGAACCTTTTAGGAGAAGGTATATCCATGCCCACCAATTGGAGGCCTCCTTAAGAAAGCTCAAAATACCTTTGGAGGTTCCCGAAAGTTTAAAAAAGAAACTTTTAACGGTCGGAATAGGAGGCATAGAAAACCCTTTAGGAGTCAAATGTTTACACCTACACCTTGCCAGTTATTGGGGTGGTGTACCGGACCCTATAGGTAGAGAGGTTTTAAAACTTTTACCTTCATGGGAATGTTCGGATAACTACTGCGGAAAAATGTTAAATGTGTAGTTAGCAATTTTATAAAGTTTCTATTTAAGAAGATGGTAAAGTTTAATTCCAAAATTATTTTGTTTCCTTACCCTTTATGGAAAATTCTCAGTAATTTCTGTAAATCTTCATAACTTAAGAAAAATATTTTGGAGGTTAGAATGCCTGTAAGTAAAGAAAAACTTGAAGTGTTAGAAGCGGCCAAAAATCTTATAGAAAAAAAGTATGGAAAAGGAGCTTTAATGCCCTTAAAAAGTGCCGAGCATATAAAGGTAGAGACTATTCACACAGGTTCCTACGCCTTGGATAAAGCTATCGGCATAGGGGGTATTCCCAAAGGGCGAATTACTGAAATCTTTGGTCCCGAAAGTTCTGGAAAGACTACCTTAACATTACATATTATTGCCGAGGCTCAAAAACAGGGTGGAATAGCCGTTTTTATCGATGCGGAACATGCCTTGGATCCTAAATACGCTGAAAAAATAGGGGTGGATGTAGAAAACCTTTACATTTCCCAACCCGATTATGGAGAGCAAGCTTTGGAAATAGCGGAAACTTTAATTAGGAGTAATGCCGTTGATGTTGTGGTTATAGATTCTGTGGCAGCTTTAGTTCCTAAAGATGAATTGGAAGGCAATATTGGCGAAGCCCATGTTGGAAAACAAGCAAGGTTAATGTCCCAAGCTTTAAGAAAACTCAAAGGTGAAGTAAATAAATCTAGTACTGCTTTAATTTTCATTAACCAGATAAGGGAAAAAATAGGTGTAATGTTTGGTAATCCGGAAACAACACCGGGAGGAAGAGCGCTAAAATTCTTTGCCGACCTAAGGTTGGATATTAGAAAAATAGGAGAGGTCAAAGAAGGGGGAGAGAAAAAAGGAAACCGTGTCCGTGTTAGAGTAGTTAAAAATAAGTTGGCTCCCCCCTTCCAAGAAGCGGAATTTGAAATTTATTACGGTGAAGGTATCTGTAAAATTTGCGACATTATAGATGTAGCAACCGAATTGGGAATATTAACAAAAAGCGGTTCCTGGTATTCTTACGGAGATAAAAAAATAGGTCAAGGTAGGGAGCAGGTTAAAAAATTTCTTGCTGAAAATCCCAAAATTCTTTATGATATAGAACAAAAAATAAGGGAGGCTATAGGTGTCGGAACTTCTAATACAAATAGTGAAGGAAGCTCTTAGACATAAAGCTTCCGATATACACCTAAAGGTAGGTGTAAAGCCCCATATTAGAGTTAAAAAAGAACTTCAAGCCCTCGAGGCTTTCTCCCCTTTAACCCGCCAAAATTTGGAAGAATTTACCTACTATATCCTAAAGGGAAAGGAAGATAAAAAACAGCAACTCCTTAAGGAAGGTCAGGTTGATATTTCCGCCTCCTTTCCCGGAATTGCCCGTTTTAGGGCAAACATTTACTATCAACGTTCAACCTTAGGAATAGCTCTAAGGTATATTCCCTACGAGGTTCCAAAGTTTGATAACTTGGGCCTACCACCCGTTATAAAGCGAATGGTTCTCAACAATACCAGTGGTTTAATTCTGGTGACAGGTTCTACCGGTTCGGGTAAGTCTACAACATTGGCCTCTCTTGTAGAGGAAATCAATATTCGCTATAGAAAGGTAATAATTACAATTGAAGACCCTATTGAGTATCTATTTAAAGATAAAAACTCTTTTATAGTTCAAAGGGAGGTTGGAGAGGACACCGTTAGTTTTACCGCCGGTTTAAAGGCTGCCCTCCGTGAGGACCCGGATGTAATAATGATTGGAGAAATTAGAGACGTCGAAACGGCAAAGATAGCTTTGCAGGCCGCAGAAACGGGACACCTGATTTTATCTACCATGCACACCATCAATGCAAAAGAAACAATAAACCGCTTTATTGGAATGTTTCCTCTGGAAAATAGGGATCAAATTAAAATAATGCTTGCCAATACTTTGGTAGGAATAGTTTCACAAAAGTTGGTTCCAAGAAAGGACAGCCAAGGAGCAATTGCGGTTGTTGAAATATTGGTAAATAATCCCCTAATTAAGGAGGCTTTACTGGACCCTCAAAAGTTCGAAAAAATAAACGAGTTCCTCGAAAAGGGAAAGGAAATTTACGGAACCCAAACTTTCGACCAGCACCTGTTAGAACTTTACAAAAAAGGTTTAATAGATGCCAAAACGGTTCTCGAACATGCCGAAAATCCTACGGATATAGAATTAAAAATGAGAGGAGTAGAAATTTAAAGTTAGCGAACCTTGTAAAAAAGGTAATCGGGGAATCTTTCTTTTACCTTTTCAAAATATTTTTCGCTGTAAGTTCTCAAAATATAGAGTTGGTTAAAGGTTTTATTAAAACCCTGGTAGGGTAGAATGAACCACATATATATGTCCTTCAAATAGGTATAAACACCTTCGAAGGCATATCCGTAGATGGCGTAAGGATTTTGGTTTATATCCAACTTTTGGGGGGTTCTAAAAGCAAAAACTTTTAAAGGAATGGCCCTATTCCTGCCCACCATTAGGTGCATCTTGCTCAAGTCGACCAATATTCGGTTATTGCAGACCAACATTGTCGGCGATTTGGAAGCGCAGGCTAGGGCCGATATAGGTATATGCTCACCTTTTAAGGTTTTAAAATTCCAAGTTCCAAAGTAGGAAATCCAGTAATACTTACCTATAAGGTCCCTTGTAAATACCCAATAGACGGGATGGGTGGGTTTCTTTTCCTTTAAAAGTTTTCCGCTTTCAAAAAGCTCCTTAATTTGGTCGGGTTTATACCCTTTCTTTAAAAGTTTCTCTATACATTTGGCACCGCAAACGGAAACGCTTTTCGTAATATTTACCGCCGCGGTTTGGTTTGAAGTTGAAAAGCTTAAAGCCACAAAGTAGGTTTTAGGAGAAAATTGGCTTCCACCATCGTGGAAGGTAGCCCTGTGGGCGTAGTATTGAATTGCATAACCGTAATCCCACCAGGTCCAAATCCAGGCATTCTTTGGAGTTTGTCTACCGAGTTCTATAAAGGCTTCCGCAATAGAAGGGGACATAATAGGTCGGGAAACAACCCTAAAGGAGGGTTTTTCCAATAGGTAAACCAGCAAGGTAAAAAGTGCAACCAAACCTCCAAAGGTTGCAAATTCCACCTTCCAGTTTTGGAAAAAGGGTTTTAACCTTTCCCAAAGGAGGTCAACAAAGATTCCTATACCTATCCCGAGCATGGGTGCCAAAAACATCGCAAAGCGGGATGCCCCCTTTAGCGAAAGCAAACCTATCAATAAGGTCGGTAAAAGCAAAATAAAGACCCTAAACCTTAATACGGCAAAAATTGCAAGACCTATAAAACCTATAAATAGGGCAAATTTATTTCCCACCGTTATGTGGGCTATCTGGTCGAGGCTGAGTTTTTGTAGTTCCGATATGGATATCTGAACGTTGGGAAAGTTCCCCTCTATAGGTTTTTCGAAGTGAAATAGATACGAATAAAGTCTCCACAATAGCGAAATTATCCCAAAAATAAGAATAACAGGATTAAAGGCCAAAGTGAGGAGCCCCAAATCGAGAAGAAGTTCCCTTGAAGGTTTTTTAAAGGCTTTCTCCTTTAAAAGGTTCAAAAACCAAGGCGTTAACAAAAAGAGGACAGAAGAACCCCAAAGAACCAAATTGAGGCCCGGATGAAAGTATCCCCAATAAAAGAGTGTGGAAAACAGGGCCACCAAGAGGAGGAAGAGGTATTTAGCCCTTTTGCTCTTGGAATTAAAAGCGTAATAAACGGCAAAAGGGAGAGCAAACATAGAAAAGAGAACAAGGCTATCGGTATCGAGCCGTGCTATACCGGTTCTTACAACGTAAATCAAAGAGAGAACTCCGAAAAGGGCACCCCCAAAACCGACGAAAGGTAAATCCGCTTTCCAAAATAGCAAAACCGTAGGAACGGCGACCAGAACCGCCAAAATCGGTATTAGCCAAAGGGCTACATTTTCTATGTGGGTATCAAATAACGAAGCTAACTCAACAAATAGCCAAGAGTAAAAGGGTATAGCTTGTGGGTATTTTCCGTAGTCGGGAACGAACCTGTATTTATCCTCCCCTCCGGGCTTAAAAATACCTTCCTTGAAATCGAGACCGAGGCGGGCAAAGTAATAGGAGTCGTAGGCGGTAAATATCGGTCTATTTTCAACGTAAAAAAACTCCTTGTGGCTGTTCCATACATTAAGGGCTTGGTATCGACTCCACAGTCCTAAGGTGGTTGAAATTACAATCAGTAATAGCGGAATGCTCCACCTAAGGAATTTCATAAAGTTGGGATATTACCCAATATCCGAATCGGCTAAAGCCTTTCTTTTGATAGTCTTCTTTCAGTTTGGGCTTTACTACATCTGGAAAAATTACCACCTGCCGATTTACCCCGATAGGGGCTTTGAAATTATTCTCGTTTACACCTTAATAGGTTTCGTGATTCTCGGTTGGCTCCTTGGAGAGAGAAAAAGGTTTTTTCTTGTTGTTTCATACTTTGTTACCTTTCAAATAGTCGGTTTGGCGCTTATTGAAAGGGAATGGGAAGTTATTCCGCGGGTCCTTACGCCGGTTTTTTTTGCCTACCTTACCCTTTTCCTCTTTAAGTCGCCGGCCGAGTTTTCAATCGAAGAGGCTAAAAGAAAACGGAAAGCAATAGTAAAAGAGCTTTCTTTAACAAAACAGCAATTGAAGGATTATCAACTTCTACTCAACGAGTTAAAAATTCAATACGAAAATACTTTAAAGGAAAAGGAAAAACTTGAAAAACTTCTAAAGGAGGAACCGGTTGATGAAATAAAAAAACTTTTGAAGGAAAAGGAAAATCTTCTCTCCGAATACCGTTCAAAAATTGAAAACCTAAACCGAACGGTGGAAAAGTTAAAGACAAACAACCAACAGCTTTGGGAACTTTTGGAGGAGATTTCCACCGAAAAGGGAAGCGATAAAAAGGTAAAAGAGAAACTAAGGGAGGTCCGGAAGGAATTAAAGATTTGCCAAAAAGAGAAGGGGAAAATCGAAGAGGAACTAAAGGAGTGTAAAAGTTATTCCCTACTTTTGGAGGAAGAAAATAAAAACTTGGGCTCGGAGGTTGAAAATTTAAAAGAAAACCTTCAAAGGTGCCTGAAAGAAAACAAAGAACTTTACAAGGATTTGGAAAAGTATCGTGAATTACTGCAAAAGGATTGGTCAAAGTATCTAAACCTACTGTTGGAAAGGTTTAAATTCACCCCCGAGGCGCTAAAAGATTTAAAAACCTTAAGAGGGGAAACTTTGGAAGCCCTTTTTAAATACCTAAAAAGGGTCGACAGAAATCCCGAGCTTCTAAAGTTGGAAAAACTCGAGGTCGCCAAAGGCGATATTTTTAGGGCAAGGTTCCACGGGGGGAGACTTTTTTTAAAAAGAACCGAAAACGGTATTGAAATAGTTGGAATCCTGCAAGGGGAAGATGAAAAGACAAAGGACCGCTTTATTAGGGAGAGGTTTTCTTAAAAAATTTGTAAAAGTGGTATTTCAAATAGCGGCCGTCAAAAAAGTAGATAGGGTTGGCCGCATAACCCCAAATTAAAACGCCAAAGTGCAGGTGGTCGCCCAACGCCAAACCGGTTGTGTCGGTGTGTC
>JALSNH010000056.1 GCA_026987085.1 Aquificota bacterium
CCTGTTGGTTAAAGGCGTTAACGGTCGCCTCGTAGATTTTAATCCAGTCGGTAATTTTGTTGGCTTTACCTTTGTTGCCCTTAATCCAACTTCCCGAAGGGCGTAATTTTCCTATAAATAGACCCACCCCTCCGGCATTTCTTGATATTTGGGCTATCTGGCTTTGGGTGTGAACTATGCTTTCGGTGTTGTCGTTTACATCGAGTATAAAACAGCTGGAAAGGTTGGCCTTTGCCCTACGGAGGTTCAGCATCTGCGGTGTGGCAGGAATTATCAAAAACTCCGAGAGGTATTCAAAGTGTTTTAACACCTTCTGTTTGTAGTAGTTCCAATCCTTACCGTAGTTGAGGACGGAAGGTAGGAACCCCAAAAGGGATTGTAAAAACCAAACCTCCTCGGGGAGTTCTATGGGGAAGTTATTTTCCTCCGTAAGGTAGGATTTAATGAACTTCTGAGTTTGCATATGTTTTGCTTTGTTCCATAAAGGGTTTGAAAAGTTATCTTTGTCAAAAATGGTGTAGTAGAGTTCTTCCATAACCTCTTTGGGGATTTTTAAAAAGAGCTTCGAATAGATACCTTTATCGATATATTCGTTTAAAAACCTGTAAAAGTCTTCAAAATTAACAAAAAATCCATAACGGGTGACTTCGGTTTTATATTTTTTCTCCCTGTGGACCCTTATCTCCTTTTTAAAGTCGACCAAAATGAGACGGTTGGCAAAGCGGGACCAATCCTCTTTGTTCTCCTCGGTAACTATAAGCGATATTGCGGCCGTAATGAGGTTGTGTTGAATTTCGCGGGTGGTCATCCGCGGTTTTAGAAAGAGTGCCAATTTCTCTTCGAACTTCTTTAGGTCGATATTTAAACCTTGAGCGCAGACATTTATTACCTTTTCTATCTTTTTTGGGTTGAAGGGTTCTATTCGACCGTCCCTTTTTATGACTTCAAACATCTAAAAATACCTCCAAGTAGGAAAATAACGAAATTAAAAGTATTTAATTGGAGGGTTAAATAATGAAAAAGAAAAAACTTTAAAGGAAATTTTCAATTTCTCCGCTGTTGATTAGTTTTGCTATATCTTTGGCAAAGTAAGTAAGTATAATGTCGGCTCCAGCCCTTTTAATGGATAGTAAGACTTCAACCATAGTTCTTTTTTCATCCAGCCATCCCATTTTTGCAGCAGCTTTAACCATCGAATATTCACCGCTAACATTGTAGGCGGCTACAGGAACAGGGAAACTATCTTTAACCATCTTGATAATGTCGAGATAGGCTAAAGCCGGCTTTACCATTACAATATCGGCTCCTTCCAAAATATCGAGGTAAACCTCCTTAAAAGCTTCCCTAGAGTTTGCTATATCCATCTGATAGCTTCTTCTATCCCCAAAGGATGGGGAACTTTCGGCAGCATCCCTAAAAGGTCCGTAGAAGGCAGATGCGTATTTTGCCGAGTAAGCCATTATAGGAATATGGTTAAAACCGGCGTTATCCAATGCCTCGCGAATAGCTTTTACCATTCCATCCATCATTCCCGAGGGAGCTACCATATCTGCACCGTGTTCCGCATGGGATACAACCTGTTTTTTTAAGTTTTCTAAGGTTGCATCGTTATCTACATCTCCATTTACAACCACTCCGCAGTGGCCGTGAGATGTGTATTCGCAAAAGCATACATCGGTAATAACAAATATTTCGGGAACTTCTTTTTTTATAATTTCCAATGTTCTTTGGATAATTCCTTTATCGCTCCAACTTTCGGAGCCTACTTCATCTTTGTAGGAAGGTATTCCAAAGAGGATTATCGCTTTTATTCCTAAATCCCTAACCTGTTTCACTTCATCTAATACCGTATCGGGAGAAAACCTGTATATACCGGGCATAGATGGGATTTCAACCTTTACTTTTTCTCCGTCCTGAATAAATATCGGGTATATCAAATCCTCCAAATGGAGATGGGTTTCTCTAACTAGGTCCCTTAAAGGTTTTCTTTTTCTTAACCTTCTTGGTCTTTGAATCGGAAAATCACTATCGGGGAAAACAAACATAGATAAGGAAATTTACCCAAAATGGTTTTTAAATATGGATAAACCTCAAAAGGTGGAAAAGATAGTTCAAATCCTTGAAAGGGAAATTCCTAAACTCGACCCTCCCATACATTTAATGTTCAAAGTTCAAAAAAATGACCCTTACAAGGTTTTGGTTTGTGGAATCCTCTCCGCAAGGAGCAAGGATGAAAAGACGGTTCCAGTTTGTGAAAAGCTCTTTAATAAATATCCCACAGCGGAGGATTTATTAAAGGCACCTTTGGAGGAAATTGAGGAAACCCTAAAGGGTATAGGCCTTTACAGACAAAAGGCCCGCTATTTGAAGGAGGCTATTAAAAAACTTGTAGAGGAATACGGTGGTAAATTACCTCAAACGTTGGAGGAGCTAACAAAATTTCCCGGTGTAGGTAGAAAGGTGGCCAACATTATCCTAATCCACGCTTTTGGTAAAGATACCATAGCGGTCGATACCCACGTCCACCGTATAGCAAATCTGCTGGGTCTGGTAAAAACTAAAAAACCGGAGGAAACGGAAAGGGAACTAAAAAAGATAGTCCCCAAAAGGTTGTGGAAAAAGATTAATTACCTTTTGGTGGGTTTAGGTCAAACTATATGTAAACCTCAAAAGCCCAATTGTGAAAGCTGTCCTATTAAGGAGTTTTGCGAATTTTATAAGAATTTATTTAAGCAACTTGATAAGGGTAAAAACCAAACCGACTATAAAGGTAAGCTGACCAACAAATAACACTATTATCCACTTTAAAAGTTCGTTTTTATTTCGTTCCATTATCTTTTCAAGTTTTTCCTCCAAGGTTTGGAGCTTTTCCAATAGAAGTTTTATATCTTCTTTTGTAGCAACTTCTTTTAAAAGTTCCTCCTTTAGTTCAAATTTGAGTGAATATTTCTTTTCCTCCGTAAGCTCTTCTATTGCATCAACTAAAACTTTAGCGTTTTCTTTTCCTAACTGTTCCTCCAAGCGGGTATATAACTCAAGTAAAGTTCCACCCATAGGTCTCTATTAAAAAGATATAAAACTTTCGTGGAGTGGTTTTTAGAAAACCAAAAAGGGATAATAACCAGTTAGTCAACCACCCCGCATTAGAAATGCGGGGCTTGACTTTGGGCAGTAGTCCTTATGGACTACCACCACGGGCGGGTTGTTAGCCAATGTCCTCACAAGGACTTTGTCTTTGTGTTTTTTGTATATCCTCAAATACTTAAATACCCACCTATTTGTCCCTTTGCGCTTCCAAATTAAATGCACTTCCCTTATTTTCTTCCACTCCAAGTGTTTTAGCTTTAATCCTAGCTTTAAAATGTTTATCGCTCCATTTATATCCGAATGGAGCTTTCCACATCTTTGACACACCACAAAATGCCTTCTCGGTCTTATTGTTTTCGAACCGCAGTTAAAACAAATTTGAGAAGTATAGCCTTCGGGAATAGGAGACCAATCTATTCCCACCTCTTCTAATTTGTATTTCAAAATCTCCTCTATTTGTTTCCTTATCCAAAAGTTGTGCAAAAGTTTGTTCAGCTCCCTTCCGTAATTTTTTCCTTCCCTTATACCCGTTAAATCCCCTACAAAAACCTCTTTGACATTGTAGCGTTCTAAAATTTGCACAATCTTGTTAGCCATTTGTTGTATTGCCAACTTTAGCCTCTCTTGCCTTTTCTCGTAGAGTTTTCTAAGCCTTAGGGATTTTCCCTTATGTCCACTTTTAGCCAACTTGGATTGGTATTGGGCTATCTTCTTAGTCCAATATTTCCATTCCTTCCATAGCTCTTTGGATTTAAATTGGTAAACCCTGATAAGTTTCCTTTTGACATCGTAAATAGCCAAAACGATTAGGTTTCTTACCCCTAAATCTATACCCGCATAGTTAACCCTTTCTTTTGGCTTAACTTCTTTTTTAGGAGCTTCCACAGAGATGTGGACATACCACCTTCCGTTCTTGTTAAGTATTTCCGCCCTTTTGAACTTGTAGCTTGTATAGGGAATTTTGTAGGTAGCTAAAAACTCTAAGCGTTTTTTAATTGGATAGGTTTGCTTAAAGTCCTTGGGAACCACGACATCAAAATAGAAATCTCCCAAAGAGTAGCTTCTGGGAGCAAGGATGGGGATAACCGACATAGGCAAGGTTTTGTTTTGTTTTCTGTCTTTGAAATACTTGGGAGGGGAAACTTTTTTGATATGTTTGGGAAGTTTTCCCTTTTTCTCAAGTTTCTTAAGCTCTTTAAAAGATTTCCAACTTTCCGCTAATTTTTTGAGAACAGCTTGGGCAATATCGGTAGGCAATGCTTTGTATTCGGGAGAGTTTTTAACAAGGTTATAAACCGTTTCGTAGGAAAGAATATTTCCACTTTTAAAAAATTCTTGGCGAACTAAGTAGTTAGCCCTATTCCAGAGTTTAGCACATCTGATTTGGAGTTCCTTTAGGGCTTGTTTTTGCCAACCTGTTGGGTAGAGCCTAACTTTAAGAGTTCGCTTTAGCATTACTCACTTAATTGTATAATTATATACATATGGAAAAGAAAGTCAAAGAGTATGCAACAACTTCGCTAAGGATAGAAAAGAAGCTATGGAAAGAATTTAGGAAGTGGTTAATAGAAAACGATTACAAGAGTTTCCACCAATTTGTGGTGGAGTGTATGGAAAAGGCTTTGAAGGGAGAATTAAAAGGAGAACAAAAAGGAAAGAAAAAGAAAAACGCCTAACGGCTGTCGCTCTCCTTCCGTATCTAAGATACGAGGTTTCCGAGCGACAATTGTTTTTCTATGAACCTACCTGATAAGAGAGGATATTTTGAAACCTTCGGTGGAAAATTCGTTCCCGAAACCTTAATGTATGCTCTTGAGGAGTTGGAAAGGGAGTATAAAAAGGCAAAAGAGGATAGAGAATTTCAAGAAAAACTTGAATATTACCTGCGGGAGTATGTAGGCCGTCCTACTCCGCTCTACTTTGCGGAAAGACTTACAAAGTATGTAGGCGGGGCAAAAA
>JALSNH010000057.1 GCA_026987085.1 Aquificota bacterium
CCAATCTTTGTTATCGGTTGTGCAAAGAGACCGGTTATAGGAGAAAACGCATTCATACTTATACCCCACTCGCAGGAGTTGGCTTTAGGAGATGAAGCCGCTCAAGAGATATTAAAAAAAGAGCAACTGGTAAAGGACCCAAAAATAGTTGAAAGGGTTGAAAAGGTTTTTAACCGCTTATTAAAAGCTATACCCCCAAAGTATAGAAACGCCTACGAATGGAAGGTTTACGTTATAGATAAAAATGTGGTAAACGCCTTTGCGTTGCCCAACGGAAACATCTTTGTATACAAAGGTTTGGTTGATTTTGTAAAGAATGACGATGAGCTGGCGGCGGTTCTCGGCCACGAAATGGCGCACGTTATATTAAGGCACGGCGCCGAAAAGATGTCCCAAGCCATGGTCGCCAATATAGTAGGCTCGGTTCTTCTTCAAAATGTTTCTCCCGCCAATAGGGAGTTGGCAGCCGACCTATATTCTCTCGGTGTAAATGTGGCCTTTTTGCTACCCTATTCGCGGAGGCAGGAAAAGGAGGCCGATATTGTTGGTTTGCTAATAGCTATGAGGGCAGGCTACAACCCCGAAGGTGCTGTTAAACTTTGGGAAAAAATGGTTAAAAAGTTTGCCTCCCAAGAACCTCCCGCTTGGCTGTCGGACCACCCGGCAAGTAAGGAAAGGCTTGAATACATAAAGAAGGTTATTAAGTTTTTAAAAGAGCACCCTAAATATGTGGAGGAATTCAAAATCCCTCAGCAGTTGATTAATGAAAACTAAACCCTTTTAGGGTTCTTTCTTTAAAGCTCCTATAAAGGAAGAGAGAAAAGGAAGCAAGGAGAGGTTATCTTTATAGGGATTTGCAGCAGAACCACCAATCGAAGCATTCAATCTCGCCCCTTTCGGCAGCTTCAAGACGTTTTTTAGCAGTTTCTACATCTGCTGCAGGAGGAATAATAACTTTGTTGCCGATAAGGGAGTTAGGTCTCCATTCAACTTGGTCAACACCCCAGTTGGCGGGCATAGCAACGCCGTTGGCTTGGGAAACATTTAGAGCTTTTACATATCTAAGGATCTCATCGATATTACGACCTACATCGTAGGGATAGGTGATAATAGCTTGAACAATTCCATTTTTGTCTACGATGTAAACGCTTCTTACGGTTTTGGTTTTTCCTTCGGGAATCATTCCGAGGGTTCTTCCAATTTCCCCGGTATCGTCTGCAATAATAGGGAATTGGATTTCCACACCGAGTTTTTCCTTAATCCAATCTACCCATTTGATGTGGGAGAATACTTGGTCCACGGAGAGACCTATAAGTTCAAAACCTTCTTTTCTGAACTCTTCCTGTCTCCTTTGGAACTCTACAAATTCGGTGGTACATACAGGTGTAAAGTCCGCCGGGTGGGAGAAGAGAACAAATCCTTTACCTTGGCTGGTGAAGTGGTCGGGAAGTTTAATAACACCGTGGGTGGTTACAACTTCCATTTCGGGAAATTTTTGTAGTAATAGGCTCATTGCCTGACCTCCTTTTTGCAAATTTTTTTCACTATACCTAATATATATTGCCTTGCCAAAAATAGTTATAGGATTTAGCTCATTGGATCAACCTTAGGATGGATATATTTCAAATATTTCGTGGCACTTACCGAGCTTTTGGGCAGTCTTTAACAAATTTTTAATAAATTCTTCCGCCCGAAGGGCGGCTTCTTTTAAATTTTTTAAAGTTAAAAAGTTTGCCGCTATCGCGGAGGAGAGAGCACAACCGGTTCCTCTCGGTTGAACGGTGAGACGTGGTCGGGAAAAGATATAAAACTCTCC
>JALSNH010000058.1 GCA_026987085.1 Aquificota bacterium
TTCCTTCGAGGGCAAAACCTTTAAAAAATTCCCAAATGAGTTCGAAATCGAACTCTGTAATCTTTCCCCTAAGGGTTTTTTTATTGTGGTAAAAGAGCCCCCTTCCGGAGATATCTATGGAGCTCATTACGAGGGCCTCGTCCATCGGAACTATACTCCATCCGTAGCGTTTTATTCCTTTAGCATCTCCGAGAGCCTCTCTAACGGCCATTCCTAAAACTATTCCGCAATCCTCCACAAGGTGGTGATGGGAGATGTGAATGTCCCCCTCCGCCTTAACTCTAAGGTCAAAACGACCATGTTTGGCAAAACTTTCGAGCATATGGTTTAAAAAACCTATAGGGGTTTGAACTTCGTAAACCCCACTCCCATCAAGGTTTATATAAATTTCTATATCGGTCTCTTTTGTGGTTCTTTTTACAACCGCCTCCCTCATAGGTGCTTATCTTAAAAAGAGCCCTATTCAAAAACCCCCTCAATCTTTCTACCGCATTTAGGGCAAATCCCGCCCGGTAGCAGATTGTAGCTCCTTAAGGTATAACCGAACCTTTCAATCAAAAGTTCACCGCACTGCGGGCAGTAGGTATTTTCCCAATCGGTATGGGGAATATTACCGGCGTAAACATAGTAAAGTCCCGCTTCCTTACCCACCTTAACCGCATATTCAATCATCTCCATAGGGGTTGGCGGTATATCTTGGGCCTTGTAATGGGGGAAAAATCTGCTCACATGCCAAGGAACCCAGGGAGCCAATTCGTCCTTTATCCAGTAGGCGATATTTTTAATCTGCTCCCGGTCTAAATACTCGGGAACCAACAAAGTGGTAATCTCTATCCATTTACCAGCTTCAAAGGTTCTTTTTATAGTTTTCAAAACCGGTTCAAGTTTCCCTTTTGCATACTTTCGATAACTTTTATCGTCGAAAAACTTTAGGTCGTAAGCAAAAGCGTCAATAACTTCCAAAAGTTCCTCTAACGGTTTCTCTTCTATAAAAGCGTTTGAAACCATTACGGTATGGAGTCCTGCCTTTTTGGCTTCCTTGGCTACATCCAACATGTATTCAAAATAGATGGTCGGCTCGGTATAGGAGAAGGAGATACTTTTAGAGCCGGTTTCTATTGCCTTTTTAACAACCACTTCGGGAGGAACAAAAGTTTCAAAAAATAGCGGTATCTTTTCCGCCTGACCCGGTTCTATTTGGGAAATTTCCCAGTTTTGGCAACCCAAACATTTGAAATTACAACCCGGAGTGGCAATGGTAAAAGTCAAATGCCCCGGTAGGAAATGGTATAGAGGTTTTTTCTCTATAGGGTCAACCGCAGCGGAAACCAAAGTTCCGTAAGTTAAGGTTAACAGTTTTCCACCTTCGTTTTTTCTAACCCCACAAATACCGTATTGCCCATCTCTTAATTTACAATGGTGCGGGCAAAGGTCGCACTGAACCCTTTTGTTTTCCCCATCTATAACATGCCAATGTTTTGCTACAGCCTTCATAGCAAATTTGGAAATTAAAAGTGTCGGCAAGTATTTCTATAACATTTGCTTTTTAGACAAAAGCCGCCGCTCCGCGGCGGGAGTAGAATTTATATCTCTTGATATGGCAGGACACAGTCATTGGGCACAAATAAAGCACAAAAAGGCTAAAGCTGACGCTCAAAAAGGTAAGCTTTTTTCCAAGCTTGCTAAGGAGATCATGATAGCCGCCCGCTTGGGTGGACCAAATCCCGACCATAACCCCCGCCTCCGCCAAGCTATAGAGCGGGCTAAAAAGGCAAAAATGCCCTCCGAAAAAATAGAGTATGCAATTAAAAAGGGAGCGGGTCTTATAGAAGGAGAGACTATTGAAGAGGTTGTTTATGAAGGGTATGGCCCCGCCGGAGTTGCCATTATGGTGGTAGCCCAAACCGATAACAAGAATAGAACCGTTGCAGAGATAAGGAATATCTTTAACAAACACGGCGGAAAGCTCGGAACAAGCGGTAGTGTAGCTTTTCTCTTTGAAAGAAAGGGAGTTATAGAGGTTCCCGCTTCCGAAATAGATGAGGAAACTATCTTAGAAAAGGCCATAGAGGCGGGCGCGGAAGATGTTCAACCCGGAGAGGAGGTTCATATTATTTACACTTCTCCGGAAGAGCTCTATCAGGTGAAGGAGGAGCTTGAAAAATTGGGCGTTCCCGTGGAAAAAGCTGAACTTTCCTACATACCCACTACAACTGTTAGGGTGGAAAATCCGGATGAGGCTCAAAAATTGCTAAAACTGCTTTCCGCATTGGAAGACCACGACGATGTTTCGCAGGTAATATCCAACTTTGAAATACCGGAAGAGGTTATGGAAAAAATTTCCTAACTTAGCTTTTCCTTCAATTTTTCCAAAATTCCCAAAATCGGCTCATTTTTTAAATAAAAACTCTCCTCGTTGGCTATCAAACGGGCGGTTGATTCGGCAATCTCCTCTATTACAACCAAACCGTTCTCCTTTAAAGTTCTACCCGTTTGAACCAAATCGAGGATAAAATCGGTCATTCCTATTAAAGGGGCAAGTTCTACCGACCCGTTCATGTAGTAAATAAAAGGTTTAACCCCTTTGTTTTCAAAAAATTCTTTCGCAATATTGGGATATTTGGTTGCAACCTTTACCGACGAAAGGTTTTTGTATTCCTCCCTACTTTCGGGAAAACCGGCAACGCAAATTTTGCAGTAGCCTATTTTAAGGTCCAAAAGTTGGAAAACTTTCTTTCCGCTCTCCCAAAGGGTATCGAAACCGCTAACCCCCAAATCGGCATAACCGCTCTCAACCAAAGTTGGAACATCTTTAGGTTTCGCTAAAAGGATTTTAAAAAGTTCCGTTTCGAGGACCAGTTTTCTACCTTCCTCCAAAGGTTTTTCTATAAGATTTGCCTCCAATAGGAGTTTTATCGATTCTTTAAAGAGTCTCCCTTTGGGAAGTGCAAGTGTGAGCTTTTCCATTTAAAGGTTTGTTATCTTAAGCCACACCTTTGGAGGCAACCCTAAACTAATTACCTTTTAGTAGGATGCTCAACTGGATAGTAAAAAAGATAGTAGGTTCAAAAAATGAGAGGGAGATAAAAAAACTCCGCCCATTTGTGGAACAGATAAA
>JALSNH010000059.1 GCA_026987085.1 Aquificota bacterium
GAAGGTTATACAAACTCCTTTGGATGAAAAAAACAACTTAAACCTAAAGTGGGTTTTAAAAAAGTTAGGAGAAATAGAAATTGTTCAACTTTTGGTAGAAGGTGGAAGTCATATCTTTAGTTCCTTTTATGAAAAGAGCTTATTTAATAAACTGTTCCTGTTCGTAGCTCCTAAGATTTTTGGTAAAGGTATTTCCCCCTTTAAGTGGATTAATCCTTCAAAAATTCTGGAAGAAGGAACTTTAAAACTCATAAACTTCCAAAGATTTGGTAATGACACTCTACTAGAATACGAACCTAGAACTCCTCCTTCGGTTGTCTATTAATCAAAATTTCTACAGCCTTGTGAGGAAGTAAATTCTCATAAAGAACTTTGTAAACCGTTTCGGTTATTGGAAGCTCCAAATTCAACTTATCTATAAGTTTTTTTAAGGCCCTTACCGTGTAAAAACCTTCCACAGTTCCTATTCTTTCTAAAGCTTCTTCAACTTTTTCACCCCGTCCTATAGCCAATCCAAATTGTCGATTTCTTGATAAATCTCCTGTAGAAGTTAAAACAAGGTCCCCCAAACCACTAAGCCCGTAAAAAGTCTCCCTTTTAGCTCCCAAAGCCTCTCCTATAAAAGACATCTCCCTAAGACTTCTGGTAATTAAAGCCGACCTGGCATTAAGACCCAACTCCAAACCGTCGCAGATACCAACAGCTATAGCCATAACATTCTTTAAAGCACCTCCCAATTCTACCCCTTTTGTATCACTATTCCAATAAATTCTGAACTTAGCAAAGTTTAACTCTTCCTGTAAAAATATTCCCAACTGTTTATCAAATCCGCTAAGAACTACAGCTGTAGGTTTTTCCAAAACAACTTCTTTAGCAAAGGAAGGACCCGAAAGAACAAAGTATTCCGCAAAAGGAAGTTCTTCCTTAACTATTTCTGAAATTGTTTTAAAAGTTTCTATTTCCAATCCTTTTGAGGTATTTATTATCGGTCTATCAAACCCTTCGGGAAACTTTTTTAACACACCCCTTACAGCTTGGGTTGGTACAGAAATAAAAAATACTTCACCAAAATTTAGCGCTTCTTCAAAATTTACAGTTCCTTTAATAGTATTGGAAATTCTTAACGACCTATCGGCGGGATAAATTCCCTTATTTATCCATTCAATCTTTTTCGGATTTCTGTCGTATATAATTACCGAATGTTTAAAAGAAAAAATATGCGCCAAAGCCGAACCCCATGCACCCCCACCTATGATAGCTATACGCATTAAAAGCTATTTATTTTGGAGGTAATCTTCCAAGTTGTATTCTCTAATTTTCCTATAGATATTAGAAACATCCAAATTAACCATTTGGGCTACCTTTTTTACATTGCCGTTGGCTTCTATTAATTTGCGTTTCAAATATTCCTTTTCAAATAGTTTTTTCGCTTCTTTCCAATTTTGAATATTAAAAATTGACGAATTTTCTTTTTTAGCCTCTTGAAGAGCTAAATCGGTTATATCTACAGTTTTTCCACTTTTCAATAATACTAAACGCTCTGCAATATTTTTTAATTCTATAATATTGCCCGGAAAGTCATAATTTAGTAAAAAATCAATTAATTTCTCTGAAAGAATGGGTTTATTTAAACCCCTTTCCTTAGAAAACTTTTCAATAAAGTAATTAAGAAGAGGAATTATATCCTCCTTTCTTTCCCTTAAAGGAGGGATTTCTAATTCTATTTCATTCAGTTTCACTAATAAATTCATATTGAACAAATTCTTTTGTGCCATTTCGTAAATATTTTTTGTTGTTGTTGAAATAAATCTAACATTAAAATTTATTCTTCTATTAGAACCTAAAGGTGTAAAATATCCTTTTTCAATAGTATCTAAAAGTTTTTCCTGTGTTTTTAAAGGTAAATCCTCCAAACCTATTAAAAGTAAACTTCCACCAGCTAAGCTTTCCAATAAGCCAACCTGTTCTTTACCCGGTATTTCGGAACCAAATAGTAAACTGTCTACCTCAAAATTAGAATTTTTCTTTCCTCTTACAACCAACTTGCCAAAAGGAAATTCCTTTCTCGGAGAGATTTTATGAATAATTTCCCCTACTAGAGATTTACCTGTTCCATTTTCTCCTCTTATGAGAACATTTTTTGACTGATTTGCTATTTGAGGAAGTTGTTTTTTTAAATCGTTAATGAAAGCAGATTTTCCTACAATTGATGAAAACACCTCTTTTAAGTCTTCCTCGTATTGATGGGATTTTAAATCTCCCAAAGCCTTGTTTAGCACCTTTATTAAAGCCTTTACCGATACAGGTTTTTTTAGGAAATCGTAAGCTCCCCTTTTAAGGGATTCCACAGCTCTTTCAACAGTACCAAAGGCTGTTAAAACAACAACCTTACTCCTGGAAGGTTCTATATATCTTAGTAGTTCCAATCCCTCACCATCGGGCAAAATAATATCAAGTACTATTAACGGATAATAGTATTTACTAAGTTTCTCTTTGGCCGTTTTTAAATCTAAAGCAGTATCGACAATAAAACCTTCTAGTTCCAATAAAACTTTTAAATTCCTTACCGTTTCTTCCTCGTCCTCTATAAGTAAAACCTTTTTCTCCACCACCTTAAAATTAAAAATTACCAAGTTTATTTACTTAGCACATAGGAAAATATAAATTTAATAATTACTATGGTAGAGGAAAAGGAAAATTTGAAACCCCAAACTTTGGAGGAGGAAGTTGAGAAATTAAAGAAAAATTTTAGTTCATTAATACATATATGTTTACCTCCAAAAGAAGTCGTAGAAGAGATAAAAAAAGATTTAATTACTGCACAAGTAAGTATTTTAAAAATTTTTAAAACCTTATTAGATTACCAAATAGAAACACTTCAAAATTTGGTCGAACAAAAACAAAAAAGTAAAAAAGAAAAGAAAAAAATTCAAAAAATTAAAGTTGATTAACTAGTTAATTTATTTTTTTATTATTAATTTGCTTTTATTTCACGATTTTGTACAAAATTTTATAAGTAAATGTTTTTTAGAGCTATTCTTGAAAAAGGTTTTAAATCAAAGAAAAGTTATTGGTTAATAAAAAAATGGTTATTTTTCAATAATCCACAAGATTTTTTTTATGCGGTAAATGACCTAAAAGAGAAATATTTACTCTTCTATATATCATTTGAAGGAGGTTATAAATTTCTAAATTTGAAAGAAAAATTGGGAATTATTCCTCCTTTTGGTATAGGAATTTTGGAAAAGAGTAAACCTTTCAAAAGTTCGGAGAAATACACTTTAGATTTTATAGGTGCTTCTATAAATAAACAACAATACTTAGAAAAGTTTTATCAAATTAAAAAATATATTGAAGAAGGCGATATATACCAAATAAATTACACTGTAAAGTTCGATTTTTCATTTAAAGGAAATGCTATAAAATTATGGGAAGATTTTATAAGAAGACAACCAGTTCCTTACGGAGTTTATTTTGAAACACCCTATTTTACCGCCATAGGTGGTTCTATGGAACTTTTCCTTCAAAAGGAAAGAACCAGCTTAAAAAGCTCTCCTATAAAAGGAACTTTACCTATTAATAAAAATCCTCAAGAGTTCTTTAAATTGGAAAAAGAATTGGCTGAAAACTTAATGATTACCGATATGGTAAGAAACGACCTCGGAAAGGTTTCTAAAATAGGAAGCGTAAAAGTACTAAAACTATTTGAGGTACAAACTTATAAAACGGTGCACCAACTAGTTTCCACCGTTATATCGGAAAGTACCAAAAATTTTAGAGAAATTATAGAAGCTACTTTTCCACCTGCATCTGTTACAGGAGCCCCAAAAAAAAGAGCCGTGGAAATTATTAAAGAATTAGAACCACATAGTAGAGAACTTTATTGCGGAACAGTCGGTTTAATTTATCCAGATGGGAATTTTACTGCAAACGTATCCATACGAACAGCTATATTGATAAAAAACAGATTATCTTACTATGCCGGAGGAGGTATCGTTTGGGACTCAATAGGAGAAAAAGAATGGAAAGAAGTCTTACTAAAAGTTAAAGCGTTTAGTGAGATACCGAAAACTTTTTAAAATTAAAAGAAATACTGAAGTTGAAAGCTATTTATTTTTTGAACTCTGTTATCATATTCCCTAATATGATTTATTATTTGTAAATTGTAAGTAAATTTTAACTTCTTATTTAGGGAATAAATATTTAATCCCTCATTATAAATATATTCTCTTACCCTTCCGGGATGGAAGGATATATCTTCAAATCTAAATGCGAACTCCAAAGGTAAACCTTTAAAATTTAAAAAATAAGGTCTATATCCTATTTCGGTATAAAAACCTTCAACCCCTCTATTAGCTAATTTAGCTAGTATATATTTACCTTTTTGATACTCATAGCTTAGAACTAAGGAACCTTTTACAAAATTAGGTTTTCTAATAAAAAAATCGACATCCTCTAAAATACCGACACCCTTAGAACATATACCATTCCGATAAATATAAAAATCCCCTAAATATCCATAAGATACGCCAATGGATAAAGCTCTTTTTCCAAAGGTAGTATTATTTGATTTTTCTTCTAGCCATTTTTGAGGAGAAAAGGTAAATCTAATAAAAATATTATTAAATAAATATCTACCCATATGTATAGTTTTAACTTTTAACTTATTGTAATTATGAAATTCATAACTATAAGCTGTAGCTACTTGCCACTTTAAAGAATTTTGTAAAAAATTACCTCCCACCAAAAATTGAGCCGAGTAGTAATTACCTAGAAAATGTTTAAGTTTGAAAAAAAGCTCCGGTTTATCAATTAAAAGCAAATTTTTAGATGAAACTAACCCTACACGAGAAAAAGGTTTTTTGGCTTTTCCAATAGAAAAATAAAAGTTTTTTGAGAAATTCCATCGCAACAAAGCAATTTTTACAATTAATTTATTAGGATAATTTATACTTTTACCATTTAAATAATTTTGGAACCATCTATCTAGAC
>JALSNH010000060.1 GCA_026987085.1 Aquificota bacterium
GTATAGAACTTTTAAAACCTCTGTTGGAAAAAAAGGCGTGGGTAGGCCACAACCTAAGGTTCGATATAAAACACCTTTACTACCACTTTGGAATAGAACCTATAACCGTTTTCGATACCTATATAGCCTCCCTACTTTTGGGAAATGAAAGGAACAGCCTCCAAGCGGTGGTTCAAAAATATTTAGGAGAATACCTCGACAAGGCGGAGCAGGTTTCCAACTGGGGAGCCACTGTTTTAACGGCCAACCAACTCCAATACGCGGCCAAAGATGTTGAAATTTTGAGAAGGCTTTATCCAATCCTTTTAAAGGAACTTAATAACCAAACCCAACAAAGGAGGGAAGAGCTTCTAAAAACCCAAGTTGCGGAGATTTTTGGACTTGAGAACCCGGTTGCGATAGTCGAAATGGGGGCTGTTAAGCATACCGCCAAACTGGAAGCCCACGGTTTTGCCCTCGATGTGGAACGGATAGAGAAACTTTTAAAGGAACTCCGTTTAAAACTCCAAAATGGGCAGATTAAATTTATGACCACATACGGGAAGGTTGATGTATTTTCACCCAAACAGGTTGCCCAATTCTTAACAAAACGTTTGAAGTTGAAATTACCTTCTACCAAAAAGGGTAATATTGCTACCGACGATAAAGCCCTTTCGGAGTATATCGATGTTCCCGCCGTTGCGGAGATAGTAAAGATACGGAAACTTAAAAAGACCTACGACAAGATAAGGGAACTTAAAAACTACGTAAAGGAGGATGGAAGGGTCTATCCCGAATTTAAGCAAATTGGAGCTAAAACGGGAAGGATGTCCTCCGAAAAACCGAACGTTCAAAACATTCCGAGGGATTTGAGAAAGATATTTAAAGCCCCTTCGGGGAAAAAGTTGGTTGTAGCCGACTTTTCCCAGATAGAGCTCCGCATAGCGGCCGAATATGTTGAAGAGGAAAAGATGATAGAAGCCTTTCAAAAGGGAGAAGATATGCACGTTATTACCGCCTCCCTCGTTTTGGGTAAAAGAAAGGAGGAGATAAGCAAGCAGGAACGCCAGCTTGCCAAAGCGATGAACTACGGTCTAATTTACGGAATATCCGCTAAAGGCCTTATGGAATATGCAAAGTTTGGCTACGGGGTCGACCTCAACCTCGAAGAGGCTAAAGACTTAATCAAACGCTTTTTTAAAGCCTTTCCCAAATTCTACGAGTGGCACCAAAGTTTAAGAGAAACCCTAAAGGAGAAAGGTATTGTTGAAGGTGAAACCCTTTTGGGAAGAAAATACAAAGCGGAAACCTTCCAAGACGCGGCCAACTACCCGATACAGGGAACGGGAGCGGATATGCTCAAATTGGCGGTCGATATATTCGGATACCAGTGCGAGGTTCAAAATCTCGATGCCAAAATCGTCAATCTGGTTCACGATGAGATAGTTTGCGAAGTGCCCGAAAACCAAGCCCAAGATGTGGGAGAACTCCTAAAGGAAAGTATGGAATACGCCGGCGGGTTGATACTTAAAAAGGTTCCCGTAGAGGCGGAAACGGTAATCTCCCAATATTGGGAAAAGTAAAGGAGTTTTCCCTTAATGGAATTTGACCCTCTCTTTTTTAGACCCTACTTAAGGAAACTCTTTATAAATCTCGACCTACCCCTTTATGGTTTGTTAAAAGCTTTACGTTCCACCTTGAGGTTCGATAACAGATTTTGGAACCAAATAGAGGAGCACCGACCGGTTTTAATAGCCCTGTATCACGGTGAACTTTTACCTTTAACCCTTTACGGGGCTTTTAGATATAAACTCGCTACGGTCGTAAGTCAGCATGCGGACGGTGAGATAATCGCACGGGTTTTAAAGAGGCTTGGTTTTTACACGGTAAGGGGTTCAACCGACTATATAAAAAACCGCGGAGGGGCAAAGGCTTTAAAGGAAATACTCAAACTTTTAAAGGAAAATTACCATATAGCCATTACCGTAGACGGGCCTAAGGGTCCCTGCTGCAAGGTTCATAAAGGTATCCTTTACGCCTCTTGGTATTCAAAAAGGCCTATTTTCCCCGTAAGGGTTGAGGTAAAAGCTTTAACCCTCCCCACTTGGGATAGGTTTAAAATTCCCCTTCCTTTTTCGGAAATTCAAATTAAGCTTGGAGAACCTTTATTTGTTGAGAAAAAAACCGACCTTGAAAAGGCTTCCTATTTACTAGAAAACCGTTTGGAGAAGCTATAACAGTTTGGCTTTAACCTTTCGGAATTTAAAATTTTTAACAAAATGGACAAACAAAATTTTGTAATTATAGGTAAAATAGAAGATACATTCGGATACTCTGGAAAATTGAAAGTGCTGTTGTTGGCACCCCATAGGGTCTGGGAAGGTTTAAGTAGAGTTTACCTTAAAAAGAAGGGTGGTGATTACGTTCCCTTCGATGTAGAAAAGGTAGAAGTTAGAGGTAAAAAAGCTTACGTAAAGTTAAAAGGTATCGACAGCGAAGAGGAGGCACTGAAAACCGTAGGTGCCCATATATACTTCCCCGAAGGGGATTTACCTAAATTAAAAAGCGGGGAGTATTACTACTACCAACTGCTTGGATGCGAAGTATTGGACAAACATGGAAACAAGCTGGGTACAGTTCAGTATATTCATGATGGTGGCCCTTATCCAATGTTGGTTCTTGAAAAAGACCGTTTAATTCCTTTTACAAAAAATTTCGTGTTGAAGGTTAACCTCGAAGCTAAAAAGATTGTTGTAGATGAGGAAAAATTACCTTAGATGTTGGTTAAACCTACCTTTTCGATTCTTTTTAATACCGAATTTAGGGATACCCTTTTTAAAGCATTGGAACACTTAAAGGAGGTAGTTGGAAATTTTGACCTTCAAAGTTCCGAATACTATTTTCCCCATTTGGAAAATTACTATTCAGCCGAAATGGGTAAACCGCTCCATCGCATCTACCTATCGGGGGAAAACTTGATAGAAGCCGACCCCTGCTCGGGCAGTTTAAATCCGGTTTCTCTGAAGCTCCTCTCAATGGAAATAGAAAAGAAATTGTCCGTAAAGGGTAATAGGGTTGTAAATATAGACCCCGGTTGGGTTGATAAATACCATCTGTTTTTAACCACCCATAAGGAACGTGGAGGAAGAATTTACCTTGGTAAGGGCATCTTTGCTGAAATGGAATATCTTTATTTTGATAAGGACTTTAGGGACCTTTTTTGGACCTACGAGGATTACCGCCAAAGGGAAGTTAAAAATTTCTTTTTGACGGTAAGGAGGAAATTTTTAGACCAGATTAAAAGGGTGTGAAATATTCTCCAAGTTCCTAAAAGGGATAGGGAAAATAGTAGGTAAGCTTCAGAGCTTGCAAGGTTGGGCTGAGAAAGGGTTTTGCTATCAACTGAAACCTTCTTTCAACTTTTTATCCTTTTTCTGTTCTTTAAATTTCCTTATAAAGGATCTAATTTTTAAAAAGCCAACTACAATAGTAGTTCGTTTTTTCCAAGATACTAAAAGGGGGTAGTTTATGAAAACCTGGGCTTTCGGTTATCCCAAACTTGGAGAAAAAAGAGAATATAAAAAACTGCTTGAGGGTTTTTGGGGAGGAAAAATTACCGAAGAGGAGTTTTTAAAAGGAATAGAGGAGCTTGAAAAGTACAGACTGGAAACCTACAAACAGTTTGTTGACAGCGTTCCGGTAGGAGAGCTCAACCTCTACGACTTTATGCTCGATACCGCCCTAATGTTCGGGGTAATTCCAGAAAGGTTTAAAGGCAAAGAGGGTCTTGAGCTCTACTACGATATGGCCCGCGGAAAGCAGGCCCTCGAAATGACCAAATGGTTCAATACCAACTACCACTACCTTGTTCCCGAAATAGAAAGGGCCGAATTCACCTTAAGGGAAAACAAACCTTTAAAGGCTTACAAAGAGGCTAAAGAGAAATACGGAATAGAGGGCAGGCCGGTAATAGTAGGTCCCTACACCTTTCTAAAGCTATCGAAAACCCTCCAAAAGGTTGGAGAGGAGGGAGGCCTACCCATCTACCATATGGAAAAAATAGAGGACCCCAAAGTTCTCAAAGCTTTAATGGACAAACTTGTTCCCGTTTACAGACAGCTCCTCGAGGAACTCAAGGAAGCCGGCGTTAAGGAAGTTCAAATAGACGAACCCGCTTTTGTGCTAAACTTGAGCGACGAAGAGGTTGCTATTATTGAGGAGGCCTACAAAAATCTAACCGAAGGTTTGGAAGGTATCGACATTTACGTTATTACCTACTATGAAGGTATCGATGACCAATACTTTGAAAGGATTGTTAACCTACCTGTTAGCGGTATCGGATTGGATTTTGTTTCCTCCGATAGGAACCTAAAAAATATCCGCCAAAAAGGATTTCCTAAAGGGAAAAAACTGGTTGCGGGTGTTGTTCCCGGTAGAAACGTTTGGAGGCTCGACCTCAACAAAACGGCCGTGCTTTTAAAAGAGTTGGCCAATATTGTGGGAGAAGAGAACCTCATTATTTCTAACGCTCAACCGCTCTACCACCTACCGATTACCGTAGCGGTTGAAAATAAACTTCCCGAAGGGCTAAAAGAAAGGCTCTCCTTTGCAAAAGAACGGCTTGAAGAGATAAAGCTTCTTAAAGAGCTCCTCCAAGGAAACGGTGCAGCAAAAGAGAAAGCGGATGCTGTATCCAAATTGCTTGCCGAACCTTTCGGCCGCAACGAGGAGGTTGTTAAGAGAATTCAAAACCTCAAAGAGGAGGACTTTGTAAGAAAACCCACCTACGCGGAGAGGGACAAAGTTCAAAGAAAACTTTTAAGGTTGCCCCTATTCCCGACCACCACCATAGGTAGCTTTCCCCAAACTCCCGATGTGAGAAAGGCGAGGGTTAAATACCGCAAAGGGGAACTCTCGGAGGAGGAATACAAAAAATTTATCCAAGGAAAGATTAAGGAAGCTATAGAACTCCAAGAGGAGCTCGGTCTCGATGTGTTTGTTCACGGGG
>JALSNH010000061.1 GCA_026987085.1 Aquificota bacterium
TGGACAAAAACCACCTTAAGGCGGAAGGTAAGGTTTACAAGTTCCGCTTTCTGCTCGTTGCTACCGGTTCCTCACCTTCGGAGGTTCCAAATGTTGTTCCCGACGGGGAGTTTGTTTTGGATACCGATACCGTTTGGGATTTAAAGGAGATTCCTAAAAGGGTTCTTATTGTGGGAGGGGGCGTTAGCGGGGTGGAGTTTGCCCACATTTTTAAAACCCTCGGCTCGGAGAAGGTCGTGGTGGTTGAGCTTTTACCCTCCCTTTTAGGTTCGGTTAAAAATCTCTCTCCCGATATTGTTAAAAGACTTGAAAGACAACTTAAAAAGGAAGGTGTGGAGATAAAGACCAAAACGGTGGTAAGGAATATAGACAAAGAGACCAAAAGGGTGGAACTTTCCGACGGTTCCCTATTGGAGGTCGATAAGGTTCTTCTGACCGTTGGGAGGAAACCGAATACGGCAGGCCTTCAGTTGGAAAAGGTAGGGGTAAAACTCGACTCCAAAGGTTATATAGAGGTTAAAAGAGGCTACCGAACCGAGGTCGAAAATATTTTCGCCGCGGGGGACGTTATACCGACGCCGGCGCTGGCGCACACCGCCAAGTGGGAGGCAAAACTGGCGGTTAAAAATATGTTTGAAAACCTCTCGGAGGAGCTCGATTACCTAAAGGTTCCTTCGGTGGTCTATTCGGCCTACGAACTCGGCTCGTTCGGTAAAGGTGAAAGGGAACTTAAAGAGGAAAAGGTTCCCTTTAAAACGAAGATGACCGCCTTCCGTTCGGTAGCCAAAGCCCTCACCGAAAGGGAGGAGGGAATTATTAAAGTTTTCCTCTCGGAGGGGGGCAAAATTTTGGGTGCCAACGTTTTGAGTAAAAAACATACCGACTCTTTGCTCCACCTCCTTTTGGAGACGGAAAAATTTGACCGTTTAAGGGAGCTTGTTTTTGCCCACCCGACGGTTGAGGAGGTTTTGGAAAATTTAGACCACTAAATGGAGCGCCTTTTTATCGCAATAACCTACGCGGTAGGGTTTCTATTTTTGACCTCCTTTTTGAGTTTTGTATTTTCAATTTCTCCTCAAAAGTTGGTTTCGGAGTTTTTTTCCGCCGAGGTGCTTTTTGCTTTAAAAATGACCCTCCTAACGGCAACCGTTTCAACTTTGGTGGTCCTACCTTTGGGTGTAATTTTGGGATACTCCCTCGCAAGGTTTAAGTTTCCCTTTAAAAAACTTTTAAAGATTATGGTGGACCTTCCAATGGCCTTTCCGGAGCTTCTAGTCGGTTTTTTACTCCTTATGCTCTTTTCCGGTCTGCTTAAGCCCCTTACAGAGTTTTTTAATCCGATTTTTTCCCCTTCGGGGGTAATTTTGGCCGAGATAGCGGTTTCCCTCCCTTTTGTTAGCCGCATTCTCTACACCACCTTTAAACAGATAGACCCGCGCTACGAGATGGTAGCCCGTTCGCTCGGCTACAGTTGGCACGAAGCTTTTTTAAAGGTGAGCCTGCCGATGGCAAGGGGCGGACTCATTTCCGCCACCGTTGTGGGATTTGCCCGCTCGTTCGGGGCCTTCGGGGCGGTTCTAATTTTCGGCGGAGGGGTCTATATGAAAACGGAAACCCTCCCGGTGGGGATTTTTCTAAATATCTCCTACGGCAATCTCGACAGGGCCATAGCTATGGGAACGGTTCTTATGCTGGTTTCCTTTATAACGGTTTGGATTATCGAGCTTTTCCAAAAAGAGGAAAGGTTATAAAAATACCCACCTCTGAGCCTAGCCATAAAGAACTTTTTCTTAAAAGGTTAGATTAAAGTAGAAAATCGCAAGGAGGTTAACGATGCAAAATCAGGAAACCAAAGTAGAGCAAAAAAATGACATTGTTATAACAATCACCGAGAAGGCGGCAGAGGAGCTTAAAAAGCTAGCCGAACAGCACGGAATTAAAGATGTAGTTTTGAGGGTTCAAGCAATACCCGGCGGTTGTAGCGGAATTTCTTACTCTATGGGTTTCGATGAAGTTAGGGAGAATGATACGGTTATAGAGCAAAACGGTATAAAAATAGTAGTGGATCAAAACTCCGTTCCCTTTATTAACGGCGCGGAAATAGACTATGTGGTTACCCCCTTCGGGGAAGGGTTCAAAATAAACAATCCCAACGCTATGAATTTCGGAGGCGGATGTTCCTCTTGCGGTAGCGGAGCTTGCGGAATTTAAAGAAGGTTAACCGCTTCCTTTAATTTTTTAATCTCTTCCTCCGTTAGTTCTCTATATTCACCTTCCTGCAGGGAGGAGTCCAATCTAATAGGACCTATTGCTACCCTTTTAAGGTTAACTACTTTGTTTCCAAGTTCCTTAAAGAGTCTTTTGACTATATGGAACCTTCCTTCGGAAATGGTTAAAAAGACCCTATTGGGTTCTTTAAGTTCTACCTTTTCCACCGCAACGGGTTTACCTTCTATAACAACTTCCCTATTTTGGAGCTTTTTTATATCTTCCTCCGATAGAGGCTTTTCCAGCTCCACTTCGTAGGTTTTGGGAACCTTCCATTTGGGGTGGGTCAAGCGGTGGGCAAGTTCCCCGTCGGTGGTAATTAAGAGAAAACCTTCCGCATCCACATCTAGCCGTCCGGCTGCAAAAGGTTTTAGATGCTCATATTCGGGTATTAGGTCCAAAAAGGAAGGGTAATCCTTGTCCCGTTCGGTTGTAGATAGGTAGCCTTTCGGCTTATTTAACATTACATAGATGTGGCCTCTTTTTTCTACCAATGTGCCATTAACCAAAACCTTAGCCCCTTCGGGAACTTTAAAATCGGCCTTTCGCACAACCTCACCGTTAACCTGAACTTCACCCCTTCTGATTGTCTCCTTTGCCTCCTTCCGTGTTAAACCTAGGGCTTTCGAAATATATTTATCGAGCCTCATTGCCTTTTTAATTTAGTTCCCTCTATGGAGAGCTTTACCTTCGATTTCCCTCTAAAGATAACCCCTTTCGATTTTATTGTTAAAGAGGAGGCGGAATACCCCGAAGGAGAAAATTTCTTTCTCTACAAACTGGTAAAGAGAAATTTAAATTCCAACGACCCCTATATCGTTCAATTTTTGAAGGATTTGGGAGTTAAAGATTACGGTTATGCCGGCCTTAAAGACCGCTACGCCCTAACAGTTCAAAACGTCAGTTTAGATAAGTTTATTGGCAAAAAGGTAATAAAGAGAGAACTAGGCCGATATTTTGCCCTGCTTTACCAAAAACCTATAAGGTTCAAAATCAGAACCGGCTACCTTAAAGGGAACACCTTTTTTATAAACCACCAAAACAGGCTTTTTTATACCATTCCTTACTCGCTTAATTATTACGACAGCCAGAGGCTCGGAAAAAATGTCGCCCGCGGTAGAAGGTTTTTAAAAGAGAAACCTTCCAAAAAATGGGAACAAATCTTTTGGATAAATTCCTATCAAAGTTTTGTTTGGAACCTAACCGCCTTCCGATTTTTGGAAAGAAAAATAGGAGAATTCAACAAAAGGTTCGGTATTGAAATTTTGAAACCTTGCAAGGTTATCGACGGAAAAGTTTTTCATATCCTTCCCTGTTCGAAGGATAAAAAGGCGATTGAAACCTTTTTAAGTGAACTGGAAGGTGTAAAAATTCCATTAATAGGTTATAAAGTCCAAATTCCACCCATTTTGGAACCGATTATTAAAGAGATTCTTCAAAAGGGTGGAGTATCTGTAGAAGACTTCAAAAGGTGGAGGTTAAAGGGAGATTACCGACCTCTTGTTGTTAAGGTAGAAAAAATTAAGAGATACCCCAAAAGTCTAAGATTTTTTCTCCCTAAGGGAGCTTTTGCCACAGTTTATATAAAACTTCTGTGGTTGTTAGAGAACTTTAACTAATTCCGCGTTAAGTTTAACTAGAAAAACTTACCAGCGGAGGTAGAAAAATGGTGCTATCGCTAAACATAGGAGGTGTTGGTCAACCCGATGAAAAACAAACCAAAGTGTGGGATGTGATAATCGTAGGTGGCGGACCCGCCGGCGTGTCGGCAGCCCTTTACACAGCGAGAGGCAATTTATCGACATTGGTGCTTTACAGAGCGGAAGCTGACGGAGCTTTGGGCATTACATCCAATATCGAAAACTACCCCGGAGTTCCGGGACCTATAAGCGGATACGAACTCCTCAAAATTATGAGAAAGCAGGCAAAAACTTTTGGAGCAGAATTTGAAAAGGCCACAGTAATAGGAGCTAACTTAAAGAGCGATATAAAAGAGGTTTACACCGAAGATGGAAAAGTTTTCAAAGGAAAAACCGTTTTAATAGCAACCGGAGCCCTCGAAAGAAGTTCCAAAATTCCCGGAGAAGATAAGTTCTTAGGAAAAGGAGTTTCTTACTGCGCCATATGCGACGCCCACTTTTACAAAGGCCGTCCGGTAATAGTCGTAGGAGATAGCGAATATGCCCTCGAAGAGGCGGAACTCCTATCTAGATTTGCTTCAAAAGTTATATTGGTAGCTCCCGGCAAAAAGATAAAGGCTCCCCAAGAGATGGTAAGACAGTTGGAAATGAAAGATAATGTGGAAATCCTCCTAAACAGAAGACCTCTCGAAATTGTTGGAAAGGATGTTGTTGAAGGGTTAAAAGTAAAATGCCCTTCGGGAGAGGAGAGAGTAATACCCGCGGAAGGAGTTTTTGTCTTTCTGGGCGGAAGTAAACCTTCCGTTAACTGGTTAATGGGACAGGTTGAACTAAACGAAAAGGGCGGTGTGAAAGTCAATCTAGAAACTATGGAGACATCGGTTCCCGGTGTTTACGCTGCCGGCGATGTTCTCGGCCAGCGCTATAAGCAGGCTGTAATAGCTGCAGGACAAGGAGTTATAGCCGCCCTAAATATAGATAAATACCTAAACCAAAGGAAGGATATAAAATTGCAGTGGTAAACCTTCAGTGGGTCTCTTTCTTTTGTAATCTTTCCTTAAGTCTGCATACAAAACATATCTCCGAAGGTGAAGGTTCTCCGCATATTTTGCACTTTTGAAGTTCGCCTTCTACCAACTCCTCCTTTAGGGTATTAAAAATAGGAAAGACCTTTTTGAGGAATTCAAAATAGAAACGGTATTTTGTTCCCCGCGCGTGATTTTCAATTTCCTCCATAAGGTGTTTGTAAAAATGTAAATTCGCCGTATCGCCAAGCGGACAGGAACGGTTCGTATAGGGAACCCCTACAAGGTCGGCGTAGGTTTTAATCTGCTCCTCGGTAAGTTTTACAAGAGGTTTTACCTTCCTTGGAAAACCTTTCTCCTCCGGCAGAACCGGATATTTTCTTGCTAAATATTTCAAATTCCAGTTAATTAGATTGGCCAAAAGGGAAGAGCTCTCATCGTCAAGGTTGTGGCCGGTAGCAACAACCCTATATCCTAGCTCCCGTGCAATTTTGTTGAAGTGATACCTTTTAATCCTCCCGCATACGGAGCAGGCGGTTCCCAAAACGAAATTTTTTAAAACCGGTAAAGGAGCTCCAACCTTTTCCTTAAGATCCACTATGTAAGGTTCCTTTCCGAGGATTTTTCCCAACTCTTTAACCTTTTGCAGAGATTCTTCCGAATAATCGCCTATACCGAGATTGATAAAGAAACCATCCGCGTTATAACCGAGCTTGTTCAGCACATACCACAGAGTCTGGCTATCCTTCCCTCCGGAAACCGCAACCAAAACCTTCTCGGAAGGTGAAAACATTTTGAACTCTTTGATAGTTTCCTTAACCCTCTTTTCGAACCATTCGATGAAGTGCTCCTTACAAAGAGCCAATCTATGCTCCTTCATATATATGACGCTCTCTTTACGGAGACCTTTTTGTTTGCATATCTGGCAGAGTTTCTTTTTAAACTTTCTTCCCATCGGCCGGTTTAATATTAGACCTTATTAATGCAATTTTTAACAACCCCTTAAAAGGATAAAACTAGCATTTCAATTTTTCCGATATCGCTTTGCTTTATGCTATAATAAATAAGCTTGCGTTTTTTCACGTGGTAGGAGGAAAACTATGAAGGTAAGACCTTCCGTAAAAAAGATGTGTGCAAAGTGCAAAATTGTAAGAAGGAAAGGTAGAGTTTATGTCATATGTGAAAATCCCAAACATAAACAAAGACAAGGGAGGTAATTAGAGAAATGGCCAGAATTGCAGGTGTTGATTTACCAAACCATAAGAAGCTGGAAATAGCCTTAACTTATATCTACGGAATAGGGAAATATAGAGCTAAAGAAATTTGTAAAAGCACCGGTATAGATTGCACAAAAAGGGTTGGAGAATTAACTCCCGAAGAGCTAAATATTCTAAGAAAATATATTGACGAACACTACAAAGTTGAGGGAGACCTAAGAAGAGAAGTTCTACTAAATATAAGAAAACTCATCGATATGGGTTGTTATAGAGGAATGAGACACGTTAGAAATCTTCCTGTAAGAGGCCAACAGACAAAAACCAACGCTAAAACTAGAAAGAAAAGAAAGAGAAAATAAAAGGGAGGCTTTAACTAATGGCTAGGAAAAGTGGGAAGAAAAAAGTTAAAAGAACTGTAACAAAAGGTATTGTCCATATACAGGCTACTTTTAATAACACAATTGTTACAGTAACCGACGAACAGGGAAATGTTTTAACCTGGGAATCCGGTGGAACCGTTGGTTATAAAGGAACTAGAAAATCTACTCCTTACGCTGCCCAATTAGCGGCCCAAAGGGCTATGAAAAAAGCTATAAACGAATACGGATTGCAAGAAGTTGAAATATGGGTAAAAGGTCCCGGAGCCGGAAGGGAATCGGCCATTAGAGCTGTTTTTGCAAGTGGAGTAAAAGTAAAAGCTATTAGAGATGTTACTCCTATACCTCATAACGGATGTAGACCGCCGGCTAAAAGGAGGGTTTAAACAATGGGTAGATATATTGGACCTTGGGTAAAAATAGATAGGCGCTTCGGAGTTGTAGTATCCGGTAAGGAAAGCGCTCCTAGAATTTTGGGAAAAAGAAACTTCCCTCCCGGACAGCATGGAAGAAAATTTGGAAGAAGAAAAAGGATTTCGGAATATGGCCTCCGTTTAATGGAAAAACAAAAACTAAAATTCTTGTACGGTGGTTTAAGAGAATCTCAATTTAAAAGATATTTTGATGAAGCAACCAAAGCTAAGGAAAATACCGGTGAAGTATTCCTCCAGCTATTGGAAAGAAGGTTAGATAACGTTGTTTATAGATTAGGATTTGCTAAAAACAGAAGACAAGCTCGTCAGTTGGTATCGCACGGCCATATTTTGGTAAATGGAAAAAAGGTAACTATCCCTTCCTATAGGGTAGATGTTGGAGATATTATTGAAGTGAAACCCAAGTCAAGGAATATTCAATTCATCCAGGAAAATCTGGAAAACAAAGACCCTAGAAGTGTTCCCCCATGGTTAGAACTGGATAAACAAAACTTCAGAGGAAAGGTAATTGATCTACCTCAGAATGTTCAAGATTATCTTGAAATACCTATTAATCTTCAATACATTATCGAGTTCTATTCTAAAGTTTAATACCCTTTGGGGGGTTTTTTCTTATGCCTTATACCGAATTACAAAAACCGGAAAAAATATATTGGGAAGAGCTCTCTTCCAATTATGGTAAGCTTGTTGTAGAACCCCTACCAAGGGGGTACGCTACCACTATTGGAAACGCTTTAAGAAGAGTTTTACTTTCCTCCATAGAAGGGGCCGGTATTACCGGAGTCAAAATAGATGGGGTATATCACGAATTTACAGCCCTTCCCGGTGCTATAGAAGATGTTACCGACCTTATTCTGAATCTGAAATCGTTAATCTTAAAAATGGATCCCAATACAGATATAGAGATACTGTATTTGGAAAAGGAAGGACCAGGTGAAGTAAAAGCGGGGGATATAAAAACTCCTCCATCAGTTGAAATATTAAATCCCGACCTACATCTGTTTACTTTAAGCGACCCTAATGCAAAGGTAAAAATGGAAATAAGGGTAGAAAGAGGAAGGGGATACGTTCCTGTTGAAGATATGGAACAGTTTGGAGAAATTGGCTGGATTGCTATTGACTGCGATTTCAATCCTGTGAAAAGGGTAGCTTTTAAAGCAGAACCCACCAGAGTTGGAAAAAAAACCAATTTTGAAAAATTGATTTTGGAAATTTGGACTAACGGATCTAAAACTCCGGAGGAAGCCGTAGCAGAAGCTAAAAATATATTAATGGATTATTTCGACTACCTTAAAGAAATATCCACTGAGATACCGGTAGGAACCATAAAAGCTCCTAAGAATGAATTGTTAGAAAAGTTAACACTCTCTGTTGAAGAGCTCGATATTTCTGTAAGAGCCCTAAATTCGTTGAAAAGGTATGGAATACACACCTTAGGAGATTTAGTAAAGCTTACAGAAGAAGAATTAAAAGAAACTAAAAACATTGGTCGTAAAGCTTTACAAGAAATTAAAAAGGCCTTAAGTGAAATGGGTCTTTCATTAGGAATGAATATCAAAGGAGGCACCAACAATGAGGCACAGAGTTAAAAAGAAACATTTCGACAGAACTAAAGAGCAAAGGAAAGCTCTTTTTAGGTCCCTTGCAAGGGCTTTAATATTGGAGGAAAGAATAACTACCGGAGTAGAAAAGGCTAAGGCTTTGAGACCTTTCATTGAAAGGTTGATTACTCTTGCCAAAAAAGCAGCTGCTACAGAAGATAATATTCAAAAACTACACTATAGAAGGGAAGCTTTGAGCCTTTTACCAGATAAGGAAGCGGTAAGTAAACTTTTTGAAGATTTAGGTCCGAGATTTAGTGAAAGAAATGGTGGATATGTAAGAATTGTAAAACTTCCTATACCCAGAAGAGGTGATAGTGCAGAATTAGCTATTATAGAGTTTGTTGAATAGTATTTTTTTCTCCTTTCTTTAAATTAGAAAATAAAAAGAAAAGAGGAGCTCTATTTTAGAAACTTAGGTTTAAAATCTTCAGGTAGGCTATTCCAATCCTTTAGAAATCTTTCCAATCCTATATCGGTGAGAGGATGTTTAAATAATTTTTCTAAAACTCCAAAAGGAACAGTTGCTATATCCGCTCCAAGCAGGGCAGCTTGTCTTACATGCTCCGGATGTCTAACCGATGCAACTATTATTTTTGTTGTAAAACCGTAAGCACTATAAATAGCAACAATTTCCTCAATGAGCTTCATTCCTTCCATGGAAATATCATCTAACCTACCTACAAAAGGAGAAACATAAGTTGCTCCCGCTTTTGCAGCTAATAACGCTTGCATTGGAGAAAATACCAGAGTTACATTTGTTTTAATACCTTCCTTAGTAAGTGTTTTTACAGCTTTTATTCCTTCCGGTGTCATAGGAATTTTTACAGCAACATTAGGTCCCAGCTTTGCCAATTCCCTGGCTTGATTTACCATTCCGTTATAATCGGTGGCTACCACTTCTAAAGAAACAGGTCTTTCGGGACCTAAAATTTTTATAATCTCTTCCGCAACTTTTAAAAATGGCTTTCCAGTTTTTGCTACTAAAGTGGGATTAGTTGTAACTCCATCTAAAAGTCCCCAATCGTTCGCTTTTTTTATTTCTTCTATATTTGCGGTATCTAGGAAGAACTTCATAAATCGCTTTTATTTTATAAAAAGCAAAGCACGCTTAAAGTTTAATAATCAATAAGCGAACTATCCTGTATTAAAGTGCACGGTTTTTGGTGTACTTCCTTTAAATGTAAAGGAAGAATCGGACCTTTCTTAATAAAGGTTAGAACTGTAGAGAATTAAAAGTGAAAGCATTTTTTACAAAATTTTTAGTAAAAATTTAAAAGCCTTTTATAATAGGTTTTGCATTTCCCTTAAATCCCTTTAAGTAAAAAATGTAGAAAACTCTTACCGGGTAGTTCCTCCAATAGACCACAAAACGTTTCTTCCAAACTACCTTTTCAAAACTTTGGGATATTTCTTTTGGAACACTAGCCAAGGTGGTTATAAAAATACCGTTTTTACCTATTAGAGGTTTCCAATTGAAAACTTTCTCTGCAGGTATGGGTTCTCCTTCCAACCATTTTTGGAAAAGGTCGAAATCTCTAACCTCCCAAAGGTCGTATTGGTTCATTCGCTGATGGTAGTTAAAGACGTAGGTTTGGGGATTCCCTTTTACGTAAAAGGCCATCTCCGCCGCTACTTGGTAGAGGTTGGAGAAGATGAAGTCCCTTTGAGGATTATAAAACTTGGAAATCTCCTCGCCGAGTTTTTTCCAACCTACCAAAAATTTTGTCGGGTCATTCTTCGGAGGAAGCAACTTTGTAAGGTGCAATTTATCCAACAGTGGGGGGTAATGGGAAACTGCAACCAAAAAGGTCGAAATAAAAAGTGTCAAAACGGAAAGAGGGAGGAGTTTTTTAAAGTTCCTAACGAAGGTTTCTATGGCTAAAATTCCACCCGTAAAGTAGGCAAAACCGGCCCAGTTGCCGTAGATATACTTTTTCAGTGCCAACAGTTGGAAGAATATATAAACGGGTAATGAAAAGAGGTTTAAAGAAAAAACTTCCTTTGAGGGTTTTAAACTTTTAAACCAAGCCGCTAAAAGGTAAAAGAAAAATCCGAAACTTAAAAGAGCCATTTGGGAGAAGAGGAAATTGAAGAAACCCTCCCAGTTGGGGAATTGGGTTTTCCTTTCGATACCCGAAAGGTTTAATACATGTTTAAAAGATACCCAACCGTGGGTGTAGTTCCAATAAAGAACCGGCAAAGTGAATAGGAAACCTATAACCATTGAAAGGTAGGGTTTAAAAGTTTTAAACAGCTGCGGTTTTTTTAACTGTATATAAGCAACACCTAAGGGAAAAAAGAGGGCCATCGAATACTTTGAGAGAAAACCCAATCCTCCGCTTATTCCCAATAGAAACCAATAAATGGTTTTCTCCCTTTCTACCGCCAAAAGGAGGAGGAGAAAGGAGAGCCCCCAAAAGAAGAAGAGGGGGGTATCGGTTGTAAAGACGAAAGCTAAAGCATCAAAACCTACAAAGAGATTGGGTAATATTCCAACCCAAAAGGCGGTCTTTTCATCTTTAAAAATCCTTTTGGCGGTATAGTAGGCCAATATAGAACTTAGAAAGGAAAAGAGGGCGCTCCAACCTCTAACGGCAAGCTCGTTATTTCCCAAAAGGTGGGTCGAAATGTAATTTAAATAGGCCACAAGAGGGGGTTTAGAATAGTAGGACCAATCAAGGTGTCTGGACCAGTCCCAATATTGAGCCTCTTCGGGTGAAAGGTCGAAGGGCGAAACCTTTATGTAAAGAAGTCTAAGAAAAAAAATAAGGCTGTTTAAAACAAAAAAGAAACGGAACATAAAAATGAAAATGCTATAGAGCGAAAATATTCTTTGGATATAAGGATGGTTTGGAGAAAAGGTTTTTCATTAATCGAACTTTTGGTGGTAATAGCCATTATTGGCATCCTTAGCGGTTTCGGTATCTATTGGTTTATTAACTATAAATTTGCCCGTGAGGTAGAAGATAGGACTTACAAGGTATATACGCTAATTAAAAAATACCAACTTTGGGCTAAAACTAAGAAGGAAACCTATTGTTTTGAACCGACCGCTGGTAATTTAAATTTCACCGTTGAAGAAAATTGTAATAGTTTCTTACAAATAGATAACTTAACTGTAGCACCTTTTAAAGTATATGTAAATAGCGGTCAAATAAAAGTTAATGAATTTGGTATTTTTACCCTAAAGGGTTCCATATACTTTAAATCCTCTTCGGGGGAAGTCATAGACTGTGCAAATCAAAACCCAAATATAGCTTACTGCTGCGTTGCCTTTTCCGCTGTAAGAGTTTGTTTGGGGAAATACGATGGAAGCAATTGCAAATGCTCCTATTAATCTATCCTCCTAATGGCCTTTAAAGACCTCAGAGAATTTATAAAAATTCTTGAAAAACATGGAGAGTTGATAAGGATTAAAGACCCCATCTCTCCCATTTTGGAAATTTCCTATTTCACCGATAGGGTTTCCAAATTACCACCCGACCAAAATAAGGCCCTTTTATTTGAAAAACCTATAAAGGAAGATGGAACACCATACGGAATACCGGTTTTGACCAACGCTTTAGGTTCCGAAAAGAGGATAAAACTTGCCTTGGGTTATCAAAATTTGGAAGATATAGGTTGGA
>JALSNH010000062.1 GCA_026987085.1 Aquificota bacterium
TTATTTGAAAAACCTATAAAGGAAGATGGAACACCATACGGAATACCGGTTTTGACCAACGCTTTAGGTTCCGAAAAGAGGATAAAACTTGCCTTGGGTTATCAAAATTTGGAAGATATAGGTTGGAAACTTTATAGGATATTAAAACCGGAAATTCCCAACACCTTTTTGGAGAAATTAAAAAAACTTCCTGAACTTAAAAAGTTGAACGATGCGATACCTAAAGTGGTAAAAAGGGCACCGGTCCAAGAGGTGGTAAAAAGGGGAGATAAAGTAAACCTCTACGAGTTTCCAATACTAAAAACCTGGGAAAAGGATGCAGGAAGGTTTATAACCCTACCTCAGGTAATTACAAAGGACCCCGAAACCGGTATTAGAAATGTGGGAATGTACCGAATGCAGGTTCTCGATGAAAGAACAACTGCAATGCACTGGCAGATACACAAAGATGGAAACCACCACTATTGGAAAGCTAAAAAGTTAGGAAAACGTCTTGAAGTGGCGGTAGCTATAGGTGGCGACCCGGTTCTAACCTATGTAGCAACCGCACCTTTACCCCCCGAAGTGGACGAATATCTTTTTGCTGGAATTATTAGGGAAAAGCCGGTGGAACTCGTTAAAGGGATTACCGTAGATTTGGAGTATCCCGCTAACGCGGAAATTGTTTTGGAGGGGTATGTGGACCCCAATGAGCCTCTTGTTGTAGAGGGTCCCTTCGGAGACCATACCGGCTTTTATACACCACCTGCAAAGTATCCCAAATTTCACATAACCGCAATAGTTCACAGAAGTTTTCCCATCTATCAGGCTACTGTTGTGGGAAAACCTCCCCAAGAGGACAAATGGATAGGCTACGCCACCGAGAGGATATTTTTACCGCTTATAAAGTTCAACCTTCCGGAGGTAGTGGATATACACTTACCCGCAGAGGGGGTTTTTCATAACTTTGCCTTCGTTTCGATAAAAAAGAGGTATCCGGGCCACGCCTATAAAGTTGCCTACGCCCTTCTCGGTATGGGTCTAATGTCTTTAACGAAACATGTGGTGGTGTTTGATGAATGGGTAAATGTTCACGACCTTGGCGAGGTCCTATGGATTTGGGGCAACAATGTGGACCCTTTAAGGGACGTTTTAATAGTCAAAGGTCCTATCGATGTTCTCGACCATTCAACAAACGAGGAAGGGTTTGGCGGAAAAATGATAATAGACGCAACCACCAAGTGGAAGGAGGAAGGTTATACCCGCCAATGGCCGGAAGTTGTAGATGTTCCTAAAGAGGTTAAAAAGAAAGTAGGGAAACTTTTGGAGAAGTATTTAAGCTAACGATTCTAGTGTTAAATGTCTATAACCATATTTTCCTCCGCAGCAATGGTTTTTACGCCTGTCTCTTTCGAGATTTCCTCTGCTACCTTGTTTGGTATTTTTAATAGAATTTCCTTTGAATAGTGGGTAATTACCGCCCTTTTGGGTTTTACAAATTTTAGTATTTCTTTTACATCTTCTACCGATAGATGGTCTATATTGGGCCTCCTCCTGTAAAAGGTTGAGTTAAAAATTATCAAGTCCACACCAAAAGGTATTTTTTCAAGCCAACTTTTTTCAAACCTTCCACAGGGTATATAGATAACCCTTTTCCCTTCGGAGGAAAACATGAGGGAGTAAACTTCCACATTGTGATGTTTTTGCAAAAATAGGGTTTCCAATTCGAGGTCTTTCAGATTAAATTTTTTCCCTTCTTTGAGGATATAGGCATCTACAAATCTCCTTATATAGGAAAGAACAACTTTATTTTCTCCTTCAAGTGCATCAAAAGGTGCAAATAGTTTGACACCTTTTCTTTTACCGCTTTCGGTAGCACTTTCCAACATAGTGTTTACATCTGCCGAATGGTCGAGATGAAGGTGGGATAAAACAATAGCAGTTAAATCTTTCCAAGGTTCAAAGGGGGTATTAAAAAAGTAAACAAAAGCTCCAGGCCCCGGATCTATATGGAGTAAATTTTCTTTAGTTTTTAAAAGAAAACCTCCCGAATTTCTAATTTTTTTGAAGGTTATCGTTCTTCCGCCGGCGGTTCCCAAAAAGTAAAGCTTCATTAAGCTCCTATTTAACAACCACTTTGAAATTTTTCTTTAAGGGCCTTTTCCACATTGGGAGGTACCAATCCCTTTAAACACCCGCCGTGGCGGGCTATATCTTTCACTATAGTTGATGATATATGTATATATTCCTGCGAAGGCATCATAAAGAGTGTTTCGACCTTCGCTAGCCTGTAGTTGGTTAAAGAAATTTGTAGCTCATATTCAAAGTCGGTAAAAAGTCTTACCCCCCTCAAAATGGTGTTTATTTTTAATTTCTCCATCAGTTGAACCAACAGGGTATCGAATCCAATAACTTCCACTTTGTGGTCGAGATTTATCTCTTTTACCGCCTCTTGGAAGAGTTTAACCCTTTCTTCAAGGGTAAAGAGGGGTTTTTTAGCCCTATTTAGGGCTACCGCTATATAGATTTTGTCAAATAGTTTGGCCGCACGTTTCACTATATCAAGGTGGCCGTAGTGGGGAGGGTCAAAAGTTCCGGGGTATACAACCTTAACCATTTAAGGTTAATCATTTTGAAAGGATAACCTAAAAAGGAAGAAAAAATTTTCAAGAACTTTTAAAGGGATATTTCAAAATAGGCCTCCGGTTGGCTTCAGCCTCTTTTACCCTTCTAACGGGGGTTTTGTAGGGGGCATTTTTTACCTTTTGAGGATCGGTTTTTGCCTCCTCCACTATTTGTTTACAAACTTTAGCAAAGTAATCCAGGGTTTCTTTATTTTCGGTTTCCGTCGGTTCCACCATTAGAGCTTCCGGGACAATAAGCGGAAAGTACATGGTAGGCGGGTGGATACCAAAATCTAGTAGCCGTTTGGCCACATCGAGAGCTTTAACTCCGTATCTTTTCAGATTGGTGGCGGAAAGGACAAATTCGTGCATACATGGAACGTGGGCATAGGGGTCGTTAAATACGCCTTGCAATTGCTTTCTTAGATAGCGGGCGTTCAAAATAGCATTGTCGGCCACTTTAAAAATCTCTTTTCCATAAGCTAAGATAAAAGCTAGTGCTCTAATCCAGATACCAACATGGCCGTAAAAAGCTAAAAGTTTTCCTACCGTTTTAGGAATATCCCAATTTAGGTAATATTTTTCTCCGTCAAATTCCACCTGTGGAACTGGAAGGTAAGGTTTTAACCTTTCGGAAACTCCAACGGGTCCACTACCGGGTCCTCCGCCGCCGTGGGGTGTAGAAAAAGTTTTGTGTAGGTTAAAATGCATAACATCAACACCCCAATCCCCCGGTCTCATACGGCCCACAAGGGCATTGAAGTTCGCTCCGTCCATATAGAGTAGTGCATCTTTTTCGTGCAGGGCTTTAGCTATCTCTTTTATTTTTCTTTCAAAAATTCCTAAAGTGTTGGGATTAGTTATCATTAAGGCTGCAACGCGGTTATCCAATTTTTTTACAAAGTCGTTCCAATCGAGTTCACCGTTTTTATCGCTTTTAACGGTAAGGACTTTAAAACCGGCTATAGCGGCGGAAGCGGGATTGGTTCCGTGGGCACTATCCGGTATAAGAACAGTATCCTTTTCTTTGTTTCCTTTATCCCTATGGTAGGCGGCAATAAGTAGAAGGCCTAGCAGCTCGCCGTGGGCTCCTGCAGCCGGTTGAAGGGACACATCGGCAAAACCTCCTAGTTCCTTAAGGTACTCCTTTAATAGGTAGGCCGCTTCCAGTATTCCCTGAACCGTTTCTTCATCTTGAAAGGGATGGACATTTAAAAACCCTTCGAAGGAGGAAACCTTTTCGTTTATCCTCGGGTTGTATTTCATAGTGCAGGAACCCAAAGGGTAAAAGTTGGTATCAATAGAAAAGTTCAACTGCGAAAGACGGGTAAAGTGTCTAATTACCTCCAATTGGGAAACCTCCGGTAGATTCAACTCCTTCCGGAGGTAGTCCTTATCCAATACCTCTTCCTGGTGAATCTCTTCAACGTCGCACTTTGGTAGGTCTATTCCCTTTTTACCCTTTTGGGAAATTTCAAAAAGGAGTTTTTCCATCAAAAGTTCACTAATAATAACTTTGTTTCAAAGCGTTCAAATATTTGTTCCTTTTCCAAAAAGGAAATTGTTAATTTTCAAATCTTAAGATGTATACCAAAGAGGAAGAAAAACACCTTTTGGAGAAAACCTATCAACTTTTAGACCATCTGGGGGAGATTGAAAAGATTACCGATAAGAAGGAAGCTGAAAAAGTTATAAACGACCTTAGGGAGGTTATCAGATTCCACGATTACAAATATTATGTAGAAACCAATCCGCTAATCAGCGATTACGACTACGATAAGCTCTTTCACGCTTTAAAAAAACTGGAAGAACGCTTTCCAGAACTTATAACCCCCGATAGTCCTACCCAAAGGGTGGCTAGCGAGATAACCGAAAAATTTCCTGTAGTTGAGCATCTCACCCCGATGCTCTCTCTGGACAATACCTACTCTCCCGAAGATTTAAAGGAATGGGACCAACGGGTGAAAAAAATTTTGGGAGTTGATAGGGTAGAGTATTGCGTTGAACCTAAATACGATGGTGCCGGTATCGCCCTTATTTATAAAGATGACCTGTTTGTCAGAGGTGCTACCCGAGGAGATGGCATACGCGGCGAAGATATTACTAATAACCTCAAAACGATAAAAACAATCCCACTACGGGCCGATTTTTCCAAATACGGTATAAAACTGGCGGAAATCCGCGGTGAAGTATTGATGGATAAAGAGACCTTTAAAAAGCTCAATGAAGAGCGTATGGAAGAAGGTCTACCGCCCTTAGCCAACCCCCGAAATGCGGCGGCAGGTTCAATAAGATTGCAAGACCCCAAAGAGGTTGCAAAAAGGAACCTAGTTGCAGTTGTTTATCAACTCTCCTATGCGGAGGATAAAGAAGGCAATCGCTATATGCCGGATACCCACTACGAGGCCATCCAAATGCTCCATAACCTCGGTTTTAAAACCCCTTTACCCGATATGAAGGTATGCAAAGATATAGAAGAGGTAATAGAGTATTGCCGGGAATGGGAGAAAAAACGGCAGAACTATCCGTTTGACCTCGACGGAATGGTTATTAAGGTAAATAAAACCGCCTATTGGGAGAAATTGGGTTATACCTCCCACCATCCAAGGTGGGCTATAGCTTACAAATTCAAACCTGACGAGGCTATTACAAAACTTTTAAATGTAACATTCCAAGTTGGAAGAACGGGGGTAGTTACACCTGTAGGCGAATTAAAACCGGTTGAACTCGGAGGGGTTATCGTATCTAGGGTTTCCCTCTTCAACGAGGACTTTATTAAAGAGAAAGATATCCGAATAGGGGATTGGGTAGTTGTTATCCGTGCCGGGGGAGTTATTCCCTATATCGATAGGGTTTTAAAGGAAAGAAGAACAGGGGAGGAAAAACCGGTAGAATTTCCAAGGAACTGTCCATCGTGCGGTTCACCACTTGTTAAACTTCCAGGTGAGGTTGCGTGGAGGTGTATAAACATTGCCTGCCCTGCCCAGGTGGTATTGCGGATAAAACACTGGGCCAGTCGGGAAGCAATGGATATTAGAGGATTGGGAGAAATGACCGCACGCCAGCTCTATAAAGCGGGACTAGTTAAGGATATTGGAGATATTTACTTTCTAAAGTTGGAAGACCTAATTAGACTACCCGGTTGGGGTGTAAAAAAAGCTAAAAATCTCCTTGACCAGATAGAAGCTTCCAAAGAAAGGCCTCTTTACAGAGTGCTTTATGGCTTAGGAATCCGCTATGTCGGTTTGGTAAATGCAAAAAGAATAGCGGAGAAAATCAACAGCCTTTGGGAACTCAAAGATATGCCTCTCGAACGGTTGATGGCTATTCCCGGTATAGGTTTTGTTGTTGCAAAAAGTATTAAGGAGTTCTTTTCCAATGAAAGGAACTTGGAAGTTTTAAAGAAACTGGAAAGGGCAGGGGTAAAACTTTCAAAAACTGCGGAGGAGGAACAAAAACTCGATTACCTTAAAGGGCAAACTTTTGTTTTCACCGGCACCCTGAAATGTTGTTCGCGCGAAGTTGCCGGTAAGATTGTTGAAGCTTTGGGAGGAGTATTTTCCAACAGTATAACCTC
>JALSNH010000063.1 GCA_026987085.1 Aquificota bacterium
TTACCGCCTCCTCGAGGAGTTTTAGCTGCTCATCGGTCAAGGTTCCGAGCTCTTTAGCCAACCTTCCAAGGCGCAAAATAGCGTTGTCCTGCCTTAGGTGGAGCCTCCACTCGGCCCTCGAAGTGAAGAGTCGGTAAGGTTCCGTTACCCCTTTGGTGGTAAGGTCGTCGACCATAACCCCTATGTAGCTTTCGTCCCTTCTCAAGACAATCGGTTCCTTGCCAAAAGCCCTTAAAGCGGCATTTATACCGGCCAAAGTACCTTGGCCGGCAGCCTCCTCGTAGCCGGTCGTTCCGTTAAAGTTCCCGGCGTGGAATAAACCTTTAACCCTTTTTACCTCAAGTGTCGGGTAGAGCTCCCTCGGGTCGACTATGTCGTATTCGATGGCGTAGGCCGGCCTAATTAAACGGACATTTTCAAGCCCCGGTATGGAGCGGTACATCTCCCACTGAACCTCTTCAGGTAAGGAGGTTGAAACCCCGTTAGGGTAAATCTCAATGGTGTCCCACCCTTCCGGTTCCAAAAATATCTGGTGGCTCTCCTTATCGGGAAACTTAACTATCTTGTCCTCTATTGAAGGGCAGTACCTTGGACCTACCCCTTGAATGAGACCACCGTATAGAGCGGTCCTATGGAGGTTTTTTCTAATAATTTCGTGGGTTTTGGGTGTTGTGTGGGTTATCCAGCAGGGCATCTGCTTTTTACCTTTAGGAAACCAGTAGGAACCTTTAGGTTCGGTCCAAAAGCTGAACTTCGGCGGAGGGTCATCGCCCGGTGCAATTTCGAGAAAGCTAAAGTCTATAGTTCTCTTATCGAGCCTTGCGGGTGTTCCCGTTTTAAACCTTACAAGAGGAAAACCGAGCCTTTTGTAAAACTGCTCAAGACCGCTGGCGGGAGGCTCCCACATCCTCCCGGCGGGAATTACCTTATCACCTATGTAGATTTTCCCGTTTAGAAACGTTCCGGTAGCCACAACAACAGTTTTGGTAGGTATTTCCAACCCCAAACGGGTTTTTACAGCTACAACCTCATTTTTGTCGTTTAAAACAATGTCTACAACCTCGTCTTGGTGTATCCAGAGGTTCTCTTGATACTCTAAAGCCCTTTTCATATAGGAGCGGTAGAGCTTTTTATCCGCTTGGGCCCTCGGCGACCAGACGGCCTTACCCTTTTTGGTGTTGAGCATTTTGAACTGGATACCGGTTTGGTCTATCGCCTTTGCCATCTCCCCACCGAGGGCATCGATTTCCCTAACAACTATTCCTTTTGCCACCCCACCGATGGAAGGGTTGCAGGGCATTTGACCTATAAAGTCGGCGTTTATGGTAAAAACAACAACTTTGGCCCCCATACGGGCGGCTATAAGGGCTGCCTCAATCCCGGCGTGTCCGGCCCCTATTACCGCCACATCGAAAGTTTCCGGAAATCTTGAAATTCCCCCTCCAAGGTTAAACTCTACTTTTTCCTCCATTAGGTGGTTTTAATCTACCTCTTCCTAATAGAGGAACAAGAAAGTTAATTCAACTATTTGAGATGTAATCCTAGATTCTCTCTAAAGGTTTTCCAACTTTACGGGTAGGTCTTTGAACTTTATACAAAGATTATCAATATAACGGAGGTTTCTAAGGAGGTGCCTTAAACAGTTGTGAATGCGTTCAAGACGTTTTTTTTTGCGGAAGATGTGGCATGAGTGGACATTGATACCGGAAAGTTTAGCTAGCTTTAAAACAAGAGTGGAAAATAAAGTCAAGGTAATAAAGAGAGTACAGATTTGAGCATCAGAAAGTTTAGGTTTTCTACCTCTAGGACTTTTCTTTAATTGGATATTTTTTAGATAGAATAAAGGACTCTATAGCTTCGGAGAGTTTCTCAAGGTGTTTCTGA
>JALSNH010000064.1 GCA_026987085.1 Aquificota bacterium
CGGGTGGGATTGTCCTCCCCACCTTCACCGAGCCAATATTTAATTTGCCTTTTAATAATTTCCTGCTGGGCTTCCAAAGGTTGAACGATGTAGTAGGTGTTTATCTCGTAGGTTCTGGCAGGCCGGGCTATATCGTGTAGGTCTAAAGGGGTAAAGGAGGTAATTATCGGAGTTTTTTTATCTTTTCCTAAAACCGGCCAGTGGAGAAGGGTTAAAAAGACATTTTCATTTTTTGGTTTGTAGGACATAAACAGATTTAGGATAAAGAGGGATTGAACCATCAAACGGTTTTTGAAATTTTCAAACTGTTAAGGAAAACCTACATAACCTTATAACTTTTATGGAACATATAGCAAAAGCCGATAGGGAAGTATTTGAAGCGATTGTCAAAGAAATGGACCGTCAGCATTACTCTCTCGAAATGATTGCTTCCGAAAATTTTACCACCTATGAAATAATGGAAGCGGCCGGCACACCGTTAACAAACAAATATGCTGAGGGTTATCCGGGTAAAAGATATTACGGCGGTTGCGAGTATGTTGATATAGTGGAAAGCTTGGCTATAGAAAGGGCTAAGAAACTCTTTGGTGCGGAGCATGCCAACGTTCAACCGCATAGCGGTTCTTCAGCGAACTTAGCCGTTTACTTTGCTTTGGCAAAGTGCGGTGATACCATTCTCGGAATGGACCTTGCCCAAGGAGGGCACCTGACTCACGGAGCTAAAGTTTCTATTTCCGGTAAATGGTTCAACGCTGTTGCTTACGGATTAAATGAAAAAGAAGAAATAGATTACGACCAGGTTTATAAACTGGCCAAAGAGCATAAACCCAAAATTATTGTTGCCGGAGCTTCCGCCTATCCAAGGGTTATCGACTGGGCAAAATTTAAGGAAATTGCCGAAGAAGTTGGTGCCTATCTAATGGTGGATATGGCCCACTATGCCGGTTTAATAGCGGGTGGAGCCTATCCTAGCCCGGTGCCTTATGCCGATGTGGTTACTTCCACAACCCATAAAACTTTAAGAGGTCCGCGAAGCGGCTTTATTCTCTCTAAAGCGGAACTTGCTAAAAAGATAGATAAGGCTGTTTTTCCCGGTATTCAGGGCGGTCCATTGATGCATATTATTGCGGCAAAAGCTATAGCCTTTAAAGAAGCTATGACCGATGAGTTTAAGGAGTATGCCCACCAAGTTGTAAGAAATGCGAAGGCTTTAGCGGAGGAACTTTTATCTTTGGGTTATAAATTGGTAAGTGGCGGAACCGATAGCCATATAGTCCTTATAGATTTAAGACCGCAGGGCTTAACCGGAAAGGATGTTGAGAAGGCCTTGGAAAGGGCAGGAATAACCGTTAATAAAAATGCTGTTCCTAACGACCCGCTACCTCCTACTAAAACAAGCGGCATAAGGTTGGGAACTTCCGCTCTGACCACCCGCGGTATGAAAGAGGACGATATGCGCCAAATTGCCCGCTGGATTGATACCGTAATTAAAAACTTAGACGATGAAAAAGTCATAGAGAAAGTAAGAAAAGAAGTCCATGAAATGTGCGATAGATATCCTCTCTATCCCGAATGGAGAGAAAAGGCTCATAAACTCCTAAAAGAGGTTTAAAAATTGCGGGATTCTTCTCTTAAGGTTCTTCCTTTTTCTGTAAATCCTCCCGAAAGGAATATGGAAATAGATTCAAAACTTCCTTTAAGGGCTCAAAAAGAAGGGCGAATATACCTCCGTTGGTACGGGTGGAATAAACTTTCCCTCTCCTTTGGTTATTCGCAAAGGAAATTATTTGAAAGTTTTCCTTCAAAGGTTCCAAAAGTTCTAAGACCTACGGGAGGTGGAATTTTAATCCACGGTTGGGATATCTCTTTTGCAATAGGAACTCCTTCGGGAGTTTTTAAAAATTTCTTCCACCTTTATAGGTTCGTAGCCCTTACATTTGTTGAGACCTTCAATAGGTTGGGTGTAAGTGAAGTTTCCTTTTCGAGGAGGAAAAGGTCGGACTATACCGCCGACGGTTTATGTATATCCTTTCCAACTTTTGGAGAGGTTGTTTGGAACAATAAAAAGCTTGTTGCCGCTGCGGTTAGGGAATTTGAACCTCAAAATTATCTAATACACGGTTCAATCTATATTTATTACAATTTCAAAAAGGCGGAGGACATTTTAAATATTCCTTTGGAGATTTTACAAAAAAAAATTGCTTTTCTACAAAATTTTTCCATTAAAAGGAAAAATTTAATTGCAACTTTTAACGATTTATTTGTAAAAAAATGGATTTTTTCCAATAATAGTGGTTCAAATTAAGTGTGCAAAAATAAATTTAGAATTGCTTGAATGAATTTTGATATTAGAAAATCAGAATTTTCGTAAATACTTGCTTAATAGATTTCTAAAATCGTATGATTATCTTCAGGAGACGATAATTAGCAGGAGGGTTCTTAGATGTTAAAGTCCAAAGTTACTAGGAGGGAGTTTTTAAAAGGTTCCGTCGCCCTAACGGCGGCGGCAACCGCCCTCTCCTTTTTACAACTTAACTCCAAAAAGGTAAACGCTACCGAAATCTACACCCCCGGATGGAAAATCGAATGGCGTCCCAATATGTGCGCCTTTTGCGCCAACGTTTGCGGTGAGGTCATTAGGGTCCACGAAAAGGACGGGTTAAAAAGGCCTCTCAAATTGGAAGGAAATATTAACGATAACTACAACCAAGGTAAGCTCTGTGCAAGGGGTCAATCGGGACTTAAGTATCTTTTCAACCCCGACAGAATTACCGAACCTTTAATAAGAATTCCCGGTTCCAAAAGGGGCGAATGGAAGTTTAAAAAGGCAAGTTGGCAGGAAGCTTACACCTACATCATGCAAAAGCTAATGGGGGTTAAGCCCCAAGAAATTTTATTCCTTGGCGGTTGGCACGGATGTGCCCAATACAGACCGATAATGTTCCCGGCATTAATGGCTTTCCAAACCCTCAACGTTTGGGGTGCTCCTATTCAAAACTGTGTTGGTATTGAACATATCGGTATCCACGCAACTTTCGGATATTTCAACACCCACGACGAAATGGTTGTAGACTTCCCAAATGCAAACTTTATTTTGATAGTCCGTTCTAACGCATCGCTCACCGGTATTTCAACCGGTAGGGCCCACAGGTTCGGAAAAGCTATTAAAAACGGTGCGGAAGTTTACGTTGTCGATGTCAGACGCTCCGAAGCGGCCGCCAGAGCCCACAAATGGTTAAAAATTAAACCGGGAACCGATATAGCCTTTGCGTTGGCTATGCTCCACGTAATACTCCATAAAGAGTATTACGGAAAGAAACTTTACGAACACAATGTGGACTTCCTCAAATACCATACCAACGCTCCCTTCCTCGTAGTGAAAATGAAACACCCTGTCACCAAGCAGGAAACTTGGTGGCTCCTATCCGATAAGGTGGACCAAAACGGAAACCCCAATCCTATGGGGCTCTGGTATAAAAACTTCTACGTTTGGGACCAAAGAAACAACCGTCTTGCGGAATTGAAAGGTTATTCGAACCACAACAAAGAAGATGTAAACGGCAATCCTGTAGACCCTGCATTGGAACTTACCGAAGAAGTAAGAAGCCAATTGTTGGAAGGTTTAAAACAGAAAAATCCTGCTATTGAGGATGTAAAAACCGTTTGGGAACTCCTTAAGGAAAAAACGAAAGATTACACCCCCGAATGGGCAGAGAAAATTACCGAAATACCCGCTAAAGATATTGAGGAAACCGCTATCAAATTTGCTACCCGCAGACCTTCGGTTGTTGAACCCGGTATTTACGACGCCCGTTATGCAAATACCGTTCAGTTAAGAAAAACCCTTGCCCTAATGCAGGCTATCGTTAACGGCCACGATAACATCGGTGGCTACATTGTTGGTGGTGAATACAGGCATAAAGTTGCCAAGTTCTGGGAATATATGCAAAAGAGCGGCCGAACTTTCCTAACTATGCCTATTAACGACTACCCGCTTATGAAAATTCCCGGAATGCTATTTGTTCTGCAGTACTTCTTTGCCGCATTAATGCCGAACGCCCAAAATCCCGAAGCGGTGCAGGCATACTTACAAAAGGGTGATTACTCCAAATTGGCTCAATCTATATTTGGTTATCCCGTTATAGAGGTTGAAGCGAGCCTTAAACAGTGGCTCAAATTTATGCAAAATCCGCAAAAGGAACAACCCGGTGTAGCGTTCCCCGCTTTCGGAGATTACGGTTGGGACCTCGCAATGGAGGGTAAACTCTCCTATAAACCTAAGGTGATATTCGGATACGCAATAAATCCCGTGCTCGGTAATCCCTACGGAGATAAGTGGAAAAAGTGGATGGAAGAGGCCGAGCTTGTTGTTTATGTCGATACGATGCCGACAGATTCCAACGTTTACGCCGATGTGATACTGCCCGACCTTAGCTTCCTCGAAAGAAAGGAAATCCTCGGAAAAGGAAACTCCCACCACTTGGCGGTAATTCAAAGACAACCGGCGGTGGATAAACCCTTAGGAAACTCCAAACACTCGGTCGATATCTTCTTTGAAATGATATCTTCGATGGTCGGCGCCCAAATTCTGATGAAAAAAATGGGTATCGACCTCTCTACTCCCGAAGGGCAGAAGAAAGCTATGGAAGCTATGAAAAATCCCGAAGCTATGCGCAAAGCTTCCCAAGAGGGCGCCAAATACTTTATCAATCTGATAGCCCAGCTTAACGGTTGGAATGCCAAAGAACTAGAAGAGAAAACTTTCAAGGCTTTAGCTCAGGGTAAACCCTTCACGGAAGCCCTATACGAATATACCCTCGAAGAGGTTGCAAAAGAGGCCGGTAAACCTGTAGAGGAAGTTAAAAAAGAACTCGACA
>JALSNH010000065.1 GCA_026987085.1 Aquificota bacterium
CTATGGATGCTTTCCTTAAAAAGGGCGAAATGCCTCGCTTAAAAGAGAAAAAGGCAAAAAGGCAAAAAAGACCTTGCGATTTTGAAAATTTGCTATACGACTTAAAAAATGAGCTTTTGGAACGCTATAAGAATGCTAACCTTCCCTTTCCCTCCTACGATATAGAAGAACTGGCAAAGCTGTTTCCTTGCGATTATGTCGATGTTGTTAAGGTTTTGCTTTACCTCGAAAACAGCGGAATGGTTATGATAGTCGGGAAGAACGATATGCCTATGAGGGAGTGGAGGGTGGAAATACAACCGCTGATTTTGGACCTTATCTTTGACCGCTACAACTTTTAACTCCACTCCTTTCCAAATTTTTCGAGCGGGTAGTTGGGATAGGCATTTATATCGAGCGGTGCAAACTTTCTCCTTTTATACCTCAAGGCTCCAACATACCCTATCATTGCCGCATTGTCGCCGGTATATTTGAGCTCGGGTAGGTAGATTTTTAAACCTTTCCTTTTTAGGTTCTCAAATCTCTTTCTGAGCTCACTATTGGCGGCAACTCCTCCAACCACTACCAAACGTGGAACATTAAACTTTTCAACCGCCTTTAGAGTTTTTTCAATCAAAATATCGGCTACCTTTTTTTGGAACGATGCAGCAATATCCTCCTTTGGGACGTTCGGATTTTTCCTTAAAAAGTTCATTACAGCCGTCTTTAAACCGCTAAAGGAGAAGTTAAATTCACCCTCCACTTTTGGAGTTGGAAAAGTAATTGTAGGTTTCCCTTTTTGGGAAAGTTTATCTATAAAGGGCCCACCTGGATAGCTTCCTCCCAGCATACGGGCGACCTTGTCGAAGGCCTCACCTACCGAGTCGTCGAGTGTTCCTCCCAAAAAGTGGTATTTACCAAAATCCTGAACCAAATAGAGTTCAGTATGGCCACCCGACACTATGAGGGCGATAAAGGGATATTCCACCTTTTGGGTTAAAAAGACCGAGTAGATATGCCCTTCAAGGTGGTGAACAGGAACTATAGGAACCTTTAAAGCGTGGGCAACAGCCTTTGCGGAAGCTACACCGACAACCAAAGAGAGTAGCAGGCCGGGAGCAACTGTTACCGCTACAAAATCCAAATCCTTAAATTGGTATCCGCTATTTTTAAAGAGCTCCTCCAAGAGGTAAGAGATACTTTTTACATGCTCCCTTGCGGAGAGTTCGGGAACCACACCTCCAAAGGGAGAGTGGAGTTTTACCTGGCTGAGGACCAAATCTTTTATAAGACCTTTTTCGGTATCGTAGAGGGCTACCGCCGTCTCGTCGCAGGAAGTTTCTATAGCCAAACCGAGTGCCATTGTTTTTAAATTCTCCCAAAGGAAGGTTCGGTTAGCATTAAAGAACCTCAAATGGATTTTTTAATCTACCCGTTCCTCTTTGCGGTGGGTTTAGTCTTTGGAAGTTTTCTAAACGTTCTCATCTACCGTTTCTCTAAAGGTGAGAACTTGAAAGAAATTCTCTCTGGGAGGTCATACTGTCCCAATTGCAAAACCACTATAAGGTGGTACGACAACATTCCAATAATCTCCTATCTGGTATTAAAAGGTAGGTGTAGATACTGCGGATGGAAAATTCCACTCCGCTACCCTTTGGTGGAACTCTTAGGCGGATTAATCCTCATAATGGTCTATTGGAAGTTCCACACCTTCGGGTGGATTACAGTTCTAGCTTACACCTTGTTTGGTTATATATTGCTTGTCCTTTCCTTTGTGGATTGGTATACCTTTACCGTTCCAGATATCCTTTCGATAGGTGGAACCATTACAGGTTGGATACTTTCCTTTTTTAGAGCCGATATAAGCCCTTTGGAGAGTTTTTTGGCCTCCCTAACAGGGTTTGGACTAATAGTTGTTTTGATTTTTGTCTACTACAAACTTAAAGGTGTAGTTCCACTCGGATTGGGCGATGCAAAGCTTTTAGCTTTGGTAGGAGCCTTTGGAGGTTTTTCGGTTCTTTATTGCTCCATTTTTTTGGGTTCGCTTTTGGCTCTTCTTTTCTTCCTACCGCAAATTGTTAGGAGTAAGAGCCTACAATTCACCGTTCCTTTTGTTCCCTTTCTATCATTGGGAGCTTTTATAGGGATTTTTTGTAAATCGCTTCTGTTTTTACCCTTGTGATAGTTTTCCAACCTTATTGAAAAATTAACCTTTTCCTAGTGAAATTGGAAAGGTATGGTTGGAAAAGTAGGCATAATTCTTGGAAGTAAAAGCGATCTACCTTACATCGAATCCTGCATTAAGACTTTGAAAGAGTTAGGTATCGACTATGAAGTAAAAATAGCCTCAGCCCACAGAACACCCGAGCTGGTTGAGGAGTTTGTTAAAAGGGAAGATATTGACCTATTTATAGCGGCCGCCGGCTATGCGGCCCACCTGCCGGGCGTAGTTGCCTCTAAAACTATCAAACCGGTTATAGGAATTCCTATAGATAGTTCACCTTTAATGGGTGGTTTGGACGCCTTACTTTCCATAGTTCAGATGCCTCCCGGTATTCCTGTGGCTACCGTAACTGTGGGAAAGGCCGGAGGAACCAACGCCGCCGTATTGGCAGCCCAAATACTGGCTTTGAAATATCCACAAATTGTGGAAAAGCTAAAAAAATACCGCGAGAAGATGAAAGAGAAGGTTATTAAAGCAAACGAGGAGATAAACCTATAATCGCTATACCGCTTTTCTTTGCTTCCTCCAAAAATCTCCTTTTGTTAACTATCAAAACCCTATCGGCCTCCAAAAGGAGGGCTTTTACTTTGAACCGCTTTAGGAGTTTTAAAGTCTCCAAACCTACGGCGGGAATATCTATTCGGTAGTCCTGAAAGGTTCTGCCAACCTTTATAACCGTAAAGTGGGAACCTACAAGCTTATAGGCCCTTTCGATGGTTCGGTTTGTTCCTTCGATACCCTCAACGGCGACTATATGTTTATCCTTTATAACCACCGTTTGGGCAATATCGTTATCGGCTAAAACTTTGGCCTTTTTAAAAAACTCCCAATGGTGGTCTTCCAATTTAAAAGGAACTCCGTTGAGGTTTCCCTCCGTTGCGAACTCCGAACGGAGAATTCTTCTAATCTCTTCCGAAGGTAGGAACTTAAAGCCTTTATTTTCCATATATCGGATAAAGGTTTTAACCGCATCCTCCGGGAGGAGGGAGGGGGTTTGCTCCTTTAAAGTTTTAAAAATTTCAAAATTCCTCTTAAAGTTTCCGATACCAAAAAGAACCTTTAAGCGGTTTATTAGACTTTGAGTTATCGCAAAGGTAAGGGAAGGTTCGAACTTCCCGAGCATTACAAGGTAAGGATTGTTAAGTTCCCTAAGTAGGTTTTCAAGTTCTACAAAACCTAAAAAGGGAATTTCAAAATCGCTCCTTTTATCGGTAATACCTTTTACGCCAACGGTAAAAGTTTCGAGACCCTTTTCCTTTGCAAGGGATTTAAAAAGGTGGGGGAGTTCACCCCTGCCGGAGAGAATGAGAACTTTGGAACCCATCGGAGGTTAGATAGAGAACTTTACCCACCTTTTGCGGGCTACAAAATCGAGCAACACTTTGGACATATAAACGTTGGAAAAGAAGGAGGCTATAGTTCCGATGGCCAAAACTACGGCAAAACCTTTAACCGGCCCCGCATCGAACTGCGACAGAATAAGGGCAGCAACCAAAAGGGTAATGTGGGAGTCGACAATTGCGGAAAGGGCCCTCCTGTAGCCCAAATCGATAGCTCTTAAAAGGGTCGCGCCTTTGCGCAGCTCCTCCTTGACCCGCTCAAATATCAAAACATTACTGTCAACCGCTATACCCATATTGAGGATAATTCCCGCTATACCGGGCAAAGTTAATGTAGCACCCAAAAGGGCAAGGCCCGCCCAAAGGAGTAAAGCGTTGTGGAAAACCGCAACCGTTGCTGTAATGCCGGCAACTTTGTAGCGCCAAAAGAGAATTAAAGTTAAGAGAACTATTCCCCCGATAAAGGCCAACATTCCCTGTCTGATAGCCGCCTTACCGAGCATAGGACCTATAACCCTTATCTCCTCAATTTTGAGGTCGGTAGGAAGGGCTCCACCTTTAAGGATTACAACGAGATTTTTAACCTCTTGCGGTGTAAATTGGCCGGTAATTATCCCTTTATCGGAAATTCTCGCCCTTATAACCGGAGCGGAAACGACCCTGTTGTCAAGCACTATAGCCATCGGCTTGCCTATATTCTTTTGGGTAAACTCGGCAAACCTTTGGGCAGCCGAAGGCGAGAGCGAAAAGCCAACCGCCGGCTTGCCGTAGCTGTCGGTCGTCGGATAGGCGTCCGAAAGGTCGGAACCGGTAATAGCGGGTGGATACTTAACCAGATACCAATAACCGTTATCTCCCGGCAGAACCTTTACCCCTTTTAAACCTTGAGCTTCCTTAAGGAGTTTGTTTTTATCCTTTGCCATATCGAGGACGAGCAAAAATTCCAACTTGGCGGTCTTTCCGATAATCTCCTTGGCCTGCTCTATATTCAAAACCCCGGGCAGTTCAACATAGATATATTTATCCCCCAAACGGGTAACAACAGCCTGACTTACCCCAAGGTGGTCGACCCTATTTCTTAAAACCTCAATGGTTCTCTCAATTATTGTTTCCTTAAATTTCTTATAGGCAACCTCCGTTAGGGAGATTTTTAAGACCTTCCCTTCTACGGAAACTTGAAATATATTTCCAAACTCCTTTTGTAGAAGCCTTTTGACCTTTTCCACATTTGGAGTTTCAAGGAGTTCTAAAACAATACCTTTGGAGGATACCTTGTAATCCACAACCGGGTATCCATTTTTTTCCAAAAGGGAAATAATACTTTCCGCATATTTGCTGTATTGCTCCTTTAAAGCCTTATCCACCTGCGGGTAGATAATAACTTCAATTCCCCCTTTAAGGTCGAGACCAAAATTTACCGGCTTCGATACGACTGTCCAGATAGCCAATAAAGTTGTAATAAGGACAATTCCAAAATGGTAGTAAAGTCGTTGCATTGACTTAAAAGATTTTAAGCCCGCCTTCGGCGGGAAAGATTTTAAAAAATTAAGCGGGAAGAAGTAAAGTTTCGGTATAAGGGCGGTTTAAAAAGTATCTTTCCAGCACCAATTTTATATGTTTCGGTTCCACCTTCTTTATATTTTCAAAAAAGTAGAGGGCGTAATTAATCTTTCCTGCCACCGTTTGGGAATACCCGTAAAAGGCCGCCTCGTTTTCCGCCTCCTCTTTTTCAAAAATTTCGGAGTTAATAAGGCGTTTTTTGAACCTTTCAACCAAGCTATCGTCAACGGTCTCGTAAAGCTCCTCAAAAACCTTAAAGAGTTCTTTCTTGTAAACCTCCCAATTGTCGGGATGGTGGCTTGCGGAGACTGCAAAAAGGTTATCCCTACTCCTTTCAAAATCGAAGGAGTTAACCGCATAAACTATTCCGCTCTCCCTTAGCCGTTTGTATAAAAGCGAGGTTCTCCCGCCCGTTAAAATCTCGTTGAGGACGAGAATATCGTAATCCTCCAAAGTGGCTAAAGGAGGTATTCTCCAACCTATAAGGGAGTAGGCCTTATCCTTTCCAATCCTTTGGTCGGTTAAAGTTTTACTCCTTACCTTAAGTTGGGGAGGTTCTTCGGGAATAAACCTTTTAGGGACCGGTCTTGAAGGTTCCACAGCAAAAGTTTCCTCTATAAACTTTCTTACCTCATTTGGGTCTACCTTACCAACCACCACAACGGTGGCATTTTTCGGCTGATAAAAACTTTTGTAGAAGTTTAAAAGCATCTCCCTATTAAAGTTTTTTATAGTTCTCTCATAACCGATTATCGGGTCCCTAAAGGGTGAAACTTTATAGACCTCCTTTTCAAAGGTCCACCACAGTTGGGTTGTCGGATTATCCTTCGCTCGGTAAAGTTCCTCCAACACTATCGGCTTTTCCTTTTCTATCATCTTCTCCTCTAGGGAGGCCCTCATAGTTAGATGGAACAAAACATCTAGCGCCTCCTTCCAATAGGGAGCGGCAATATTTACGTAGTAGTAGGTGTATTCCTTGGAAGTGGCTGCGTTTATATGCCCTCCGAGGCTCTCTATTAAAGCCTCCGCCTCACCGTAGGCGTACTTATCGTTTCCGTTAAAGAGCATATGCTCCAAAAAGTGGGCTATACCCTTTTCGTTGGCCCTCTCGTAGACCGAACCGACCTTAAACCAAACTTGGAGCGATACTACCTCCGTATCCTCCCTCGGGTGGATAATTGTCCAAAGCCCATTTTTGTAGTTCCTTATTAACAATTCCTTTTTAAGCTCTTTAACTGCATCCATTTTCAGTTAAGAGTTAATCTATCAAAGAGCATCTTTAAAGGACAGATAGAGGTGAACCAACCCGCATTTTTGAGGCAGGGTAGTTCATTTTGAAAATTGAATAGATCGTCCATAGCGGTAGGTTATTCTCTCCTTCTGCATCTAAGCCGAGCGACAATAGTTCTCCTATGAAAAATTACGAAATAAGAAACATTGCAATTATTGCCCACGTAGACCACGGAAAAACCACCCTCGTTGACAATATGCTAAAGCAGTCGGGCCTATTTAGGGAGAACCAAGAGGTGGGAGAACTTATCCTCGACAACCTCGACCTCGAAAGGGAGAGGGGAATAACCATAATGGCAAAAATTGCCTCCGTTTGGTACGGAAATACCAAGATAAACATAGTCGACACGCCGGGGCACTCCGACTTTTCCGCCGAGGTTGAACGGGTGTTAAGAATGGTCGACGGGGCCCTCCTTTTGGTCGATGCGGCGGAAGGTCCTATGCCCCAAACGAGGTTCGTTTTAAAAAAGGCGCTCGAGCAGGGTTTAAAACCGATAATTGTTATCAACAAAATAGACAAGGCAAACGCCCGTCCCGAGGAGGTGGTTGAAGAGGTTTACGACCTTTTATTGGAACTGGGTGAAGATGAAGACCTCCTGGAGGTTCCGGTTCTATACGCCATCGGAAGGGAAGGGATAGCCAAATACTCCCTCGAGGAGGAGAGCAAAGATTTAAGACCCCTTTTTGAGACTATCGTTAAACATGTTCCACCTCCAAGGGAGTTAGAAAAAGACACCTTCCAACTGCTCGTTTCGTCGCTAGATTACGACCCCTATGTAGGTAGGCTTACTATCGGAAAAATCTTTAGCGGTTCTATTAAAAAGGGACAACCGGTGGTGTTATTAAAAAAAGATGGAACAACCGTTCAAGGTAAGGTTCAAAAACTTTTTGTCTACGAAGGGGTCGGTAGAAAAGAGGTAGAGGAGGCCCCGCCGGGAGAGATAGTGGCTATAGCCGGCTTTGAAAATGCGGAGATTGGCGATACCGTTTCGATACCTGAAAATCCCAAAGCTTTGCCACCTATTGAGGTTGAAGAGCCAACCATCAGCATGATTTTCTCGGTGAACAAATCGCCCTTTGCAGGAAGGGAAGGCAAATTTGTGACCTCCAGGCACCTAAAGGACCGCCTCGAAAGGGAAACTCTAACCAACCTCGCCATTAGGGTGGAACCTACCGACAGCACCGAGGCTTTTAAAGTGAGCGGTAGGGGTGAGCTCCAGCTGGCAATTTTGATAGAGCAGATGCGCAGGGAAGGCTACGAATTTGAGGTTTCCAAGCCCAAAGTAATAACCAAGGAGATAAACGGGGTTAAGCACGAGCCGGTTGAAGAGGTGGTTATGGATATTCCCGAAGAGTATAGCGGTGCCATTATAGAGGCTTTGGGCCGCCGCAAAGGTGTAATGAAAGATATGACCCCCGCCGAAGGCGGGCGTGTAAAACTGGTCTTCGAAGTTCCAACCCGCGGACTTATAGGTTTCAACCAGGAATTTATGACTATAACCAAAGGTGAAGGGATTATGAACAAAACCTTCCTCCGCTGGGCCCCCTGGCAGGGAGAGATTAAATACCGTCAAAACGGGGCCCTCGTTTCCGATAGAGAAGGCAAAGTAACCGCCTACGCCTTGAAAGGTCTTGAAGATAGGGGCGTTTTCTTTGTCGAGCCGGGAACCGAAGTTTACAGGGGTATGATAGTGGGAGAACACAACCGCGATAAGGACCTTTGGGTCAACGTTTGCAGACAGAAAAAACTAACCAACATAAGGGCCGCAGCCGCAGATGAGGCTGTAAAAATCGACGCTCCGAGAAAAATGAATCTCGAACAGTGTCTGGAATTTATAAACGATGATGAACTAGTGGAGGTTACACCTCAAAATATCCGTATGAGAAAGAAAAACCTCAACCCTTCCTGAGGTTTTCTTTTAATTCTTCCTTCGGTGGGTAGCTTGTTACAAAACTTAAACTGCTAAGGTAGATTACCCTCCAACCTAAAAAGGATATAAGTTCCCTATCGTGGGTAATCACCATTAAGGTTTTATCGCTTTTTTTCAAAAACTCGGCCACTTTAAACCAATTTTCTCTATCCAAACCGTTGGTAGGTTCGTCCAAAATCAACATTTCGGGGTCGTAGGTAAGCACGCAGGCGAGGGATACCAACCTCTTTTGACCAAACGAGAGTTTAAATGTAGGTCTATCCAATAAATGGGTAAGGTTAAAGGTGTTGACCACCTTTTGGAACAACTTTTCAACGATTTCCTCCGGCAGTTTATAATTTTTTGGTGCGAACAAAAGTTCATCTCTCACGGTAGGCATAAATAGCTGGTTGTCCGGATTTTGGAAGACATAACCTACCTTCCTTCGAAGGATTTTAAAATCTTTTTTCTCCTTTACCGGTTTTCCTTCCAAAATAAGTTCACCTTTAAAGGGAACAAAACCCAATATGGCCTCCGCAAGGGAGGTTTTTCCCACACCATTGACGCCGGCGATGACTATTTTTTCACCCCTATGAAGGACGATATTGAGGTTGGTCAATATAGCCCTGCCGCCCCTGTAGACGGAGAAATTTCTAAGTTCCAAAAAGGGTTCGGTCAATTTCAAAACCTCCAAAAGGTGTAAAAAAATTAAACCTACCGGGGGTTTATTAAAAATACCCCCCTAAAATGGGTTATCAGGTAATAGAACACTATAGGGGTAAAAAACATAGAAAAAAGCATTGAAGCAAGAACTAGAAACTGCATTGTGGCCGCAACAATAGGGTGGGTTCCTGCCATCAGCAAACCGACCATAACTCCGGGTATATGAACTATTCCCGCCGCCTTTAACATATCGCGAATAACCACCGTGGTTAAAGGTATCGCCTTTTTTAGTAGGTAGTTTCTTACCACCCTGTTGCCAGCCCCCAGCGCAAACATCCCCTCAAGGATATCTTTTTCCTTTATAAGCAGGTCGGTTAGATATTGTGAGAACAGGGAGATGGAACGCATACCGGCGGCTATAAGCAAACCGGCAAATGGGATAATCATATGGGCTTCCGTTCTTAAAACATCTATAAGCCAATAGAGAAAGAGAAGCAGATAATTGGTAAAAGCTATAGCGAAAAAGGAAAAGACAAATACCCACAAAGGTTTGTAGGCTTTCAGTTTGAACCTTTTGGAGGATATAAAGGCAGCATTTACGGTCATAAAGAGAATCACCAAAAGGTTTAAAAAGGAATTACCTACCTTGGTAAGGTAGAGAATAACAAACCCTATAAAAGTCAGTTGGATTAAAGAAAAGACCGAAACGGGTAGAAGCTCTTTCCAGACACCGTACCGGTTCTTTATATCAAAAAGAACCACAGAGAGTATAAGAAGGTAGGCAAGGATAACCTCCTTAAGGCTTTGAACAAATTCCATAAGAGGAAAAAAAGTTTAGTGTTTGAAGTGTCTCATTCCGGTAAACACCATAGCGGCCCCGTGCTCGTTGCAGGCCTCTATAACTTCCTTATCCCTAATAGAGCCCCCCGGTTGGATAAAAGCGGTAATACCTTCGGCGGTAGCTATATCGATGCTGTCGCGGAAGGGGAAAAAGGCGTCCGAAGCCACCACTGCACCTTTTAAATCCTTTTCAAACTCCTTGGCTTTATTTATAGCGTGCTTTAGGGCGTCCACGCGGGAGGTTAAACCCATACCTACACCCAAAACCTGTTTGTCTTTTGCTATTACTATGGCGTTCGATTTAACGTGTTTTACCACCCTCCAGGCAAAGAGGAGGTCTTCCATCTCCCTTTCGGTAGGTTTTCTTTCGGTGACCACCTTTAGTTCCTTGTAAAGTTCGAGGTCCTCATCTTGGAGCAAAAATCCTCCCGAAACCTTTTTAAGGTCCTTCCATACGCTCCTACCGAAGTATTTAATCACCCTAAGGTTCTTTTTCTTTGAGAGGATTTGCAAAGCTTCCGGTGTAAAATCGGGTGCTATAACAATTTCCAAAAATATTTTGGTGAGCTCCTCAGCGGTTTCGCCATCGACGGTATCGTTAAAGGCTACAATCCCGCCGAAGGCGGAAACGGGGTCCCCTTCGAGCGCCCTCAGGTAGGCCTCCTTAACGGTCGAACCTACCGCCGCACCGCAGGGGTTGGTGTGTTTAATAATTGCGCAGGCCCTTTCGGGAATTTCGCTAACCAGCTTTACCGCGTTGTCCGCATCGAGGTAGTTGTTAAAAGACATCTGTTTACCTTGCAAAACTTGGGCCTTGGTAATACCGAGCTCCTCCAGTGGGTTATCAAAAAGCCAACCCCTTTGGTGGGGGTTTTCGCCGTATCGGAGCTCCTCTTTAAGTTTCATAGGAACCGTTTCCACCTTTAACGTTTCATCAAATTCAAGTAAACCTCTTAAGGTGTTGTAAATCACGCTGTCGTAATAGGAGGTATGGGCAAAGGCTTTTACCGCCAACTTTGCGCGGTCCTTTTCGGTAAGTTCACCCTTTTTGAGTTTTTCCACAAACCAACCGTAGTCGGCCGGGTCTACGAGAACGCTAACGCGGGGAAAGTTCTTAGCAGCCGCCCTTATTAAGGTGGGCCCCCCAATGTCGATAAATTCGAGAAGTTCCTTTAAAGGTAGTTCCTCTTTGCTCTTTTCCTCAAAAGGGTAGAGGTTTACAACCACAACCTCGATAGGTTCTATTCCGAGTTCCTCCAGCTGTTTTTTATCCTTTTCGACCCAATCGCGGTAAAGGATACCACCGTGGACCTTCGGGTGGAGGGTTTTTACCCTTCCGTCCAAAATTTCGGGAAATCCGGTAATTTCGGAAACCTCTACAACCGGAACACCCTTTTCTCTTAAAAATCGGGCGGTTCCACCGCTGGAAACGATTTTATAACCCAACTCGTGGAGTTCTTTTGCTAAAGAATCAATACCTTCTTTATTCCAAACCGATATAAGAGCAATGGCCATAAGTGCAAATAGGTTATAGAATGAAGGCTAATTTTTACCAAACAACTACTTTTTGAGCTTTTAAAATCATTTCAGCAATTTCCTTATAACTTAGCAATTTGTTATTAACAACTTTTAGATTTCTTGCTTCGGCATCTTCCTTGCAAAGAAACCAATTGGGTTTGGTAGGAACCTTTAAGACCGCATCTTCTATAAGAACCACAATATCGTTTTCATCTATGTAGGAATAGGGAATATCGCTCTTTTTAACCAACCAAAGAGTTTTTACCATTACCAAACCCCCACCGTTTTTGCTTCCTTAAGAATTTTTGCTATCTCCTTCTCTTCGAGGAACCGAATATTTGAACTTTCAATCCAAAGGAGGTTTTTATCGATATCTCGAACCTCAAAATCGTCCTTATCAACCACAAAAATTAGATTGTCTTTATTAAAGAGATAACTTTTAAAGTTTTCGTATCCCAACTCTTCCGGCGACCAGTCGGTTAGAAAGTAAACACCTTCCCTAATAAGAATAAAAAAGACCTTTAACTTTCTACTTAAGGCGGTAGCTATTTTGTAAGCCTGTATCGCTTTCCAAGAAAAGGGGTCCGATTTTAAAATAACAGCAGCAACCATCAGTTAAAAAATAGAACTTTATCGCAGCTTTCTATTAGTTCCACCAAACCTTCCAAATCCAGTTTCTCCGCCCATTGGGGAACTTCCTGATTCCTTTTTTTAACCGAGTAAAGGGCTCCGTAAACCTTCAACCCCTTCTGTTGGAGATTTTTTAAATCCTCCAGACTTAGCCACCATACACCGTTCCCGTGCAGGTAGATAGATACCTGGGCATTTAACATTAAAAGTTCCTCAATGAGTTTTAAGATTGTCCTCCTATCTTTGGAAAAGGGATTGTTAGAAACAACAAAGAGTATTTTTTGTTTTTCCATACAAAAGGCAACATTTTAGAGAAACGACTATTTTGTTTTGAGAGCTTATCATCTTTAAACTTATGTTCCGTTGGGTTTTGGATATTTGGGAAATTAAAGAGTTAAGGAAAAAATTCCTCTATACGCTTGGAATTTTAATTATCTATGTAATAGGAACCCATATCCCCTTACCGGGAATAAATAGTGCAGCTTTGGAAAATTTTTTTAAACAATTTAACCAAAGCATTTTTATGCTCTACAACATTTTTAGCGGTGGTGCCCTTTCAAAGATGACCGTTTTTGCCCTCGGAATTTTGCCCTACATTACCGCTTCAATTCTGATGCAACTTCTAACCGCCTCGGTTCCCTACTTAAAGCAACTTCAAACGGAAGAGGGAGACTATGGACGTTATAAAATCCAAGAATATACCAAGTACTTAACCCTTTTAGTGGCAACCGTTCAAGCTCTATTCCTAACAATTTGGCTCCAAAATCAAACAACCGAAAATGGAACCCCCCTTGTCTACAACGCCGGAATAGGTTTTACCATTACCGCGGTAATCATTTTGGTTGCTGGGGCTATGTTCGTTACCTGGTTGGGAGAGCGTATTACCAAAAACGGTATTGGAAACGGAGCCTCCCTAATAATTTTTGCCGGAATAGTTGCCCGCTTTCCCTCTATGGTCATGCAAATTTGGGAAACCTTCCAAACGGGAGAGATATCGATAATAGACCTCGCGTTGGTTATTCTCGCTATAGTTGCCATTATTGTCGGAATAGTAATAATCCAAGAGGCGGAAAGAAGAATACCTATCCAATACCCTCAAAGAAATTTGGGTTTTGGAGCTCCAACAGCCTCATACTTGCCTATAAAACTGAACCCCGTTAGCGTTATGCCTATCATTTTCGCCCAAGCGATTTTGGTTATGCCGGCAACGTTGGTTCAATTGCTCCATCTTAAAAGCTTGGCATTCTTGCAAGATTGGTTCCGATACGACTCCCCTATCTACAACGCAATTTACATAGTTCTTATAATTCTTTTTACCTACGTTTACGCATCGGTAATAGTTAATCCGCAGGATATTGCGGAAAATCTAAGAAAGGCGGGAGCTTTTATTCCCGGAATCCGTCCCGGAAAAGAAACCGAAGAGTTTTTAGCTACCGTTATAAATAGATTGCTATTTGTAGGAGCTATCTTTTTAGCTATTATTGCCATCATTCCCGTATTAATTTCCGTAAAAACCCATATTCCTTTCTACTTTGGTGGAACTACGGCGCTAATTACTGTGGGTGTAGCTCTCGATACCCTCCATCGAATAGAAGGACATATAACTATGAAGAAATACTACAGGTTCTTAAAAAGATAACCTATCCTCTTAGAGGTTTCCTTTTCAAAACCGATTCCTTTTAAAGGTTTGGAGACTAAAATAGACCTTGCGATGTGTTTGGCCGTTCCTTCCCGCGTCGTGGAAATAGACGAAGTTTCCAAAACCGCTATAGTTGAAACTTTCGGAGTAAAACGTAAAGTGTCCACTATGCTTTTAAACGAACCTTTGAAGGTAGGCGACTACGTTCTTGTCCACGTAGGGTTTGCTATGGAAAAGATAGACCAGGAGGAGGCAAAAAAAACATTGGAACTCTTTAAGGAACTCTTTCCAGAAGAGCTCCAAGAAGAGGTAGAAGGTGGAGGAACCGAAAAATGATTTTGGGAGACGAGAACTCACCTATAGCGGTTTTGGGTGTTGGAAATGTCCTTTTATCGGACGAAGGTTTTGGAGTAAGGGTTATCCAAGAGTTGGCCAAATGGTTCGATTTTGAACCCCAAATAAGGTTAATAGATGGGGGAACCCTCGGTTGGGACCTTTTAAATTTCCTCCAAGGGGTGGAAAAGTTAATAGTAGTTGACGCTATAGAAGCAAAGGCTATTCCCGGAACCTTTTTTGTTTTTAAAAACGAAGAGGTTAAAAAGTATTTCAAAAGAAAGGTGAGCGGCCACGAGGCGGGAATTCAGGAGGTCCTCGCCTGGTTCGATTTAATGGGAAAACCTATTAAGGAGATTACCGTTATAGGTGTTCAACCACAGTCGTTGGAAACCGGTTTGGAACTTACACCGCTTGTAAAAAAAATGGTTCCCAAAGCGGTTGAGGAGGTTTTAAAACAACTTCAAGAGTGGAATATAAAGGCTATAAAAAGGGCCGAACCGAGGAATTTGGGGACTTGGGAGCTTAGGTAGGTTGCTCTTTAAAGCAGGCTTTATCGTGAAAAATTACCTCGATAATTTTTTTGGCTATTCCTTCGTTCAGGCGGTAGCAGACCCAATTTTTCTCCCGCTGGCAGGAAAGTATTCCAGCACTTTTTAGGACAAAAAGGTGCTGGGAGATATTGGGTTGGGGAATATTGAGGAGTTCCACTATGTTGGAGACGCAAACTTTTTGATTGTTAGCTTGATAAAGCAAAAAGCAGATTTTTAATCGAACGGGATGGGCGAGGGCCTTGAGGATAGAGGCCAAAATCTCTATCTCATCTTCCGAAAAGGTTTTGTTAATTTCCTCAAAGGCCTTCTTTAGCACCTCCTTGGCCTTTTCCAACTCTTGGGGTTCCATTTAGGAAACCTCCACCTTTTGAGGAGCTATTTCCTCTTTTTTCTTTTCCAACCATTGGAGCCATTTATCCATACCTTCACCCGTTTTGGTTGATAGAAGAATCACGTCCGCCTCGGGGTTAATCTCTCTAAATTCTTTGATGCACCTTTCAACGTCAAAGTCGAAGTAAGGCAATAAGTCCACCTTGGTAATGATAAAGAGGTCGGCCTTTTTGAACATTACCGGGTATTTGGCCGGTTTATCGTCCCCTTCGGGAACCGATAGAAGAACCACATTCAAATGGGTTCCCACATCGAAGGAGGCCGGGCATACGAGATTTCCAACATTTTCAACGAAAACTATATCGAGTTTTTCAAGCGGCAGGTGGTGGAGGCCCTTGTGAACCATAAAGGCGTCGAGGTGGCAGGTTTGACCGGTGGTTATCTGGTAAGCGTATGCCCCTTTATTCCTTACCCTCTCCGCGTCCCTTTCCGTTTCGAGGTCGCCTTCGATAACCCCTATTGTGTATTTATCCTTTAAAGCCTCGATGGTTTTTTCCAAAAGGGTGGTTTTACCGGCACCCGGAGAGGACATTAAGTTTATCGATAAAATCCCGTAGCGGGAAAAATGTTCCCTGTTATGCTCCGCCGTATGGTCATTTTTTTCCAAAATCTTTTTAAACACTTGGAGTTCCTTTTTGTTGGTAGTTTCCTCATGATGGTGTTCGTGCTTATCGGGTAAACCGCATCCGCATTCGGTGCACATGGATAAAGATTGTAAAACCTGTATAAGGTATATTAGAAATTTGCTATGTATAGAGAAAAAAGATATTAGACTTTCACGTAAGTCTCATTAATTGAAGCTTCCAATTTCAGAAGTAAGCTATTTGAATAGGAAATTCCAACTTGTAGGTTTCTACAAAATGGTTGCGGGGGCGGGATTTGAACCCGCGACCTCCGGGTTATGAGCCCGGCGAGCTACCAGGCTGCTCCACCCCGCTTTTCACCATTAGCAGCCTGTATAGCTCTTCCGCAACCAAATTAAATAATATAGCAAAAATTGACCAATATGAAAAATGATATTTATCACTTTAACAATTCCATTACTTCATCTATTTCCTTAAGAATTTTGGAATAGACCCCCTTCACTCGACTTTCTACAATCCAATACAAAATATAATCGTAAATTGCTACTAAAAGACCGGCCGCCGTTGAGTTTAATGAGGTAGCAATACCTTTTGCTAGTAGTTTAAATCCTTCCATACTGGTTAAACTAAATGCTCCAAAAACTTCAATTAACCCAAATACAGTTCCAATTAAGCCTATTAAAGTAGCCAACGTTACAGATGAAGAGATAAAAGATATCCTCTTAGAGAGTTCCAGGTAAAGAATTTCAATTTCATTTTCCAATAGTTTGTAAAGTTCCGACTTTGTTATCTCTTTGTGAATATAAAGTTCCAATAAATTTGCCAGTGTTCGAGAAAAAGGTTTTTTATCTCTTCGCAAAATAGCTATGGCCGCTTCATAATTTGCATTTGCTAGAGCCAGTTTAAATTGCCTCCATCCTATTGGTAAAAGCTTAGATTTCTTAGCATTAAGAAATCTTTCTAAAAAGATTGCGGTAGAAATAGTAGAAAGCAAAAATAGAAGAAAAGCAACTATAGGTACATTCTTCCAAACAATGGTAAAGGCTTCCATTATTTGTTCTATTCTAAAACTCTATTAACTTTATACAGACAATTATTAAAATTTTCAGAATATGTAAATACTGACCTTTCTATTTTCCTTACCTTAAGGAATTTTCCACCTTTTGAGGATTTATCGTTTCCTATATTGGGCCATTTAATTTTTGCACTTGCTTGTTTGATTTATAGAAAAATAGCAGGCCAAAACCGAAGATAATTAAATTATCTCTGAAAGTTTTTTAGTACTCCCCAGAAAAATAATGTTAAATTACCTACGATAACGGCTCCTATAAAGGCTCCTAAACCTTCTTTTCCTCCTATTAGATATGTGGGTGTAATAAATAACAATAAAAGAACAAATCTTACAATTTTTGAACACTTAAAGGTTGAAAATTTAGATTTAAACTTTTTAAGTTGGAAACTGTCCTTACCATATTTAGCAGATATTTTAAACTCCCTTCCTTTAATTTTTGCATAACACCACAGATTTTTATAAAAAAGCAAGATAAATATTAAACCTAATAAAAATGAAATAGCTATTTTCATTAGATTTTGTTATTTTCGGTTGAAGTCTTATCTTCAACTTTTTGTGTGTTATCTTCCGTTTTTGCTGCCGGTTTAGAAACTTCCTCCTCACCGCTAACGGCCTTTTTAAAATTTCTTATACCCTCGCCTAGAGATTTTCCAAGTTCCCCCAACCTTCCAGGTCCAAAAATGAGGAGAACTATTACGAGGATAACGAGAATTTCCCATCCACTGAAAGGTCCAAACATTTTTAGCCTCCTTTAAAGGTCTTTGAAGTTATTTTACCTCTGCAAGTTTTGCACCTATTTTTACTATTTGGGCAAAATCGTTAGGTTTTAACGAAGCCCCACCTACCAATACTCCTTTAATGTGGGGTTGGGATAGTATCGCTTCGGCGTTGGAAGGTTTGACACTTCCTCCATAAAGGACCCTGATATTTCCGGCTTGATTTGAGTTTAATTCATTGAGTATTTGATAGATGAATTTGTGAACTTCCTCGGCATCTTCGGGCTTTGCGGCTACACCCGTTCCTATAGCCCAAACCGGTTCGTAAGCTATCTCGATACGGTCGAGAAAATTTTCAACTCCGCTAAGACCCAACCTTAACTGGCTTTCTATTACAGTGAAGGTTAAGCCGCTTTCTCTTTCCTCTAAAGTTTCACCAACGCAAAGTATAACTTTTAAACCCTCCTCCAAAGCGGATATAACTTTTTTATTAATAAGTTCGTTACTTTCTCCAAATATATGTCTCCTTTCGCTGTGGCCCAAAATTACATATTTGCAGCCTGCCGCTTTTAGCATTACGGGTGAAATTTCTCCTGTAAAGGCTCCCTCTTTTTCAAAATAGCAGTTTTGGGCTCCTATTTGAATATTGCTACCTTCGGTAGTTTTTACTGCTGCAGGAATATCTATAAAGGGAGGGCATATTAAAACTTCAACGTTATTTACTTCGTTAACCAAAGGTAGAAACTCTTTGAAATACTCCACCGTCTCGGTTGGGGTTTTATGCATCTTCCAATTGCCGGCGATTAGCAACTTTTCACCCATAGAGGGAAAAGTTTAATCTTTTTACCATCCAA
>JALSNH010000066.1 GCA_026987085.1 Aquificota bacterium
GTGGGTCTATTTATAGGAAAATTACGCCCTTCGGGAAGTTGGATTAAGGGCAACAAAGGTAAAGCCAACAAAATTACCGACTGGATTAAAATCTACGAGGCGACCGTTAACGCCTTTAACCAACAGGGTAAAAGAAAAGGCTCCATAACCGTAGCCTTGCCCGTTTGGCATAAAGACATAATCGACTTTTTGGAAGTTATAGACCTCGATATAGGGGAAATACCCAAAAAGTCCCCCGATGTGTTTACTCAGGTTGTAATTCCCGACTTTTTCTTTAAGTATGTGAACGAAAACAAACCCTTCTATTTGATAGACATTTACGAAATAACCCACATTTTGGGTAGAAAGGACCTCGACCTTATAGAGGTATACGGCGAGGAGGCCGAAAGAAGGTATAACGAGATAGTGAAACTTATAGAGGAGGGCAAAGTTCAAAACTACCGAAAAGTCAATCCGAGGGAGATACTTAGAAAAATCTTCTACTATTGGGGTAGAAAGGGTCTTCCCTACATCTTCTTTGAGGACAACGCAAATAAACCCTCACCTTTTGAGGAGAAGATATATTCGGCAAACCTTTGCGTCGAAAACTTCTCTCCCTTTAGAAATACAAATCCCAAAGACCTCTATTGCATACCCGACGAAGAGCTCGGCTACATCCACACCTGCAACATTACAAATGTGAACCTTCTAAAACTCTATAAGGAAGGGTATTTAAAGAACCTACAGAAGTTAAAAGATTTCGTTTTCCACCTCTACGAGTATATGGATAACCTAATCGATATTACCGATTTGCCGGTAAAGGAAAGTAAAAAACACAACAACCTATATAGAACCGTAACGGCCGGCTTTATGGGTTTGGCCGACCTTTTCGTAGCCAAGTCGGTTGAAGCTGGAAAATATTACGGCTACCGCTTTACCTCCCGAAGGGCAAATCCCGAAGATACCCTCTCCTTAATAAAGGAAACTTTCGGAAAGTTTGCATTTTTGGCGGTTTTGGCCTCCACCGAGCTGGCCAAAGAGAGGGGAAAGGCCCAAGCGTTCGAACGAACAAAATACTCCAAGGGGATTGTTTTGGGAAGGTACCATTTAAAGGAAGAAAAGGATAGAAACCTTATAAAGGAGCTTATAGGGGAAGAGAACCTCAAAAGGTTGGAGGAAAACCTTACCAATTACGGTATAAGGAACACCCTCCTACTCAATTGTCCGCCAAATACATCAACCTCCATTTTGGCCGGTGTAAGTGCCGGAATAGTTCCCACTTTCTCCCTTACTCAGGTGGAGGACCAGCAGACCGGCCTCTTTGTGAACTTTGTTCCGCTCTACCAATACAAGTGGTTTTACGATACCTATACCAACTTTAGTAGTTTTGAAGATTATGAGGATTTAACTACCATAATAGGTGAAATTCAAAAATTTATCGACAGCGGTATATCCTTTGAAATAACCGTTAACCATAACCACTTTGATACTCCAGAAAAGCTTACCCGTCTCTTTGCATTAGTTTTAAAAGAATCAAGACAGAAAGGAATTAAGGCTCTTTACTATTGGAGGCACATTTTGAAGGATAAAACTGTTGGAATTGAGGAATGTGAAAGTTGTGCAAATTAAAAATTTATCTAAATTTGGGATTTTATTTATCTTTTTATCATTTTTTAGTCAAAATTTTACAAAAAATCCTTTTTTGAGGGCTTATTTTCAAAGTCTAAATCTCTCTTTTTCGAATTTGCAAAATTCTGTAGAAGATGATAATTTAGATAAAACCGTTATGGGGGGAATTTTTAAACTTATTAAATCTCTATTTAGGTGAAGGATTGAACAAAAATACCTAACAAAAAAGGATTTTACATTTTTTGACATTAATTGGAATGAAAATAAAAGAACAAAAGGAGGGGTGAGATGACCCTATTAAATAAACAAAAATCCTATCTTTTCAACATCTGGGGCAATGATTTTAATTCGCAACTTTCTCCGGTAAAATTCTTCGATAGTCCCCTTTGGGAGGAACCTACCGGGCTCTTTACGATTTTCCACCCGATGCACCCCCACATCTACGAATTTGTAAAACTCCAAAAACAGCGTCTTTGGAAGGCGGACGAGTATCCGATAGACCGAACCAGAGAGCAGTTCGACCAACTTGATGCGATAGATAAAAAGGTTTTCGAATACACCCTAAGCTTTTTGGCCTTTCTCGATAGCGTTCAGGTGGCAAACATTGCCGATATGGAAGTTGTCTACAACATGCCCGAATACAAAATATGGGGGGCTACCCACAAATATTTTGAGGTGGAGCATTCGATAGCCTACTCAAATATTCTTTACGGACTCTTTAACCAAAACTTTGAGGAAGTTAAGAGAATTTTCTACCTTGCGAAGGACCACCCCGAACTTAGAAGACGCAACGAGCTTATAGCCAACAACTACCAAAAGCTTTTTGATATTCTTTGGGAAGGTTTGAAAAATGTAACTCAAGAGGAATATGCAAGAACTTTAGCCCACGTTTTTGCCGGTACCTACGCTATGGAAGCGGTCACTTTTTACATGGGTTTTAAAACTATTGAGTTCTACCAGTACAAATACGGTGTTCTCCCCATGACCAACAAAATGATTTCAGAAATAAAGGCAGATGAGCTATTCCACGTCAAAGTAATGGCCACAATTATAAAAACCTTAAAGCCTTACATAACTCGCTATATTTCGGAGCAGGAGTTCGACGAAATTGTAGTTAGCACCGTTCAATCTTATGCGGAAGCGGACCTCCAGTTTTATCAATCGGTTTTGGCTCAAAACAATTTCGGAATAACCCAACAGCAGGTGGCAAACTACATTAAATTCCTAACCGATAAAAGGTTGAAACTTTTAGGATACCAACCCATTTATGGAATTGAGGAAAATCCCTTTGAGGAAATAGATAGGCTTTACGGCTACCTCGAAAGCCACATTAATGAAGGAAAGAAAGAGGCCTTTTTTGAAACAAAGTCCTCAGCTTACGTCACTGCAGAGTTGGACGATAAAGTTTTGGAAGATTTTAAGTTTTAATCCCCCCATTTAAAAACTTTGAAGCGGGATTGCAAAATTCGATTTCATATTTTTTCAACTTATCTAAAAGTTCCCCTTTTTGACCTTTCCATAAACCTATTTCCATATTGTAGTATGCAGCAACATAAAGGGCTCCTTTACCAAAGAAGCTATCTCCAACAACAATACAATCGGTTTTTTCCTTGGCTAAACGCTCAAAAAGCTCCGCGCAGCTACCTTTGTCCACAGTTAGTTTCCTATCTATAGGAAACTCCTTTATTAGATTAAAAGCTTTTCCCTTTAACAGGTATATTTCAACCTTTTTACAATCTTCGGGTGTTTTGCAAAGTTCATTTTTCTCATCCAATAGGAGGGCAAAAATCTTTTCTTTATCCTCGGGAGGTTCAAAGTGGATTATTAACCTTTCAATAAAAGGAACTTTCTCTTTAATCTCCTTCTCTATTTCGTGAACTGCATTGTGGGCCCTATTAAAGTCGGTGGTTTTTAAAACCAATTCCGCTTCTAGGAATTTATAACTTCCCGAACTCCTACCGGTGACATATTTAACCCTTTCAACTAGTGGATGTTTTTCAATAATCTGCTTTACCTGCTCTATAGTTTCACTATCGACCGTTGCATCGAGTAAAACTTTTAAAGCATCTACAGCTATTTCCCAACCAGCATGGAATATGAAGGCTACTATTATTAAAACAGAGAGTTTCTCAATAAGAGGAAACCCAAAATAATTGCCTAAAATACCTGCCAAAACAACTATTGTGGAAAGAAAATCTGTTTTAATATGCTCCGCATCCGCTATAAGGGAGGGCGAATTTAGCTCCTCTCCCTTTTTCCTCTCCCACCGAGAAAACAAAAAGGTTGCAACCATAGTTATAAAAACGGCCACAATAGCCAAAGGGAGATTTTTTATATGGGGAACTTCATTTTCAAAAAGAACATCTCGGACTATTTCGTAGCCAGCAAAGAAGATAGCAAACGCACTAACAAGCGATATGAGATTTTCAACCTTATAAAGCCCGTAAGGGAATTCCTTATTTTTAAAGTTGGCTATAACTATGCCGGCATACACCGAAATTGCGGCCGCCAAATCGGCAAGGGAATGTATACCATCAGCCACCAAAGATGCGGAACCACTTAAGATACCGGTCCCTATTTTGAGAAGGGATAAAAACAGATTTAACGCTACCGAAAAAAGGGCTATTTTTTTCTTTTCCCTTACCAGGAGTTCCTTATCGATATGTTTAACCATTAAAGGTTCTTATTTTGATCTATTGCAAAATGTTTTTAAAAAGAAAAAGTTTTTAGACTCCTTGAGTTTTAAAGAAATTTTTTAGCAATTTCGATGGTGTTTTTAACACTTTCAACAGACTTTTTCCAAGCTTCCCTTTCCTCTTTACTCAAAGGCACCTCAAAAACTTTTTCCCATCCTTCCTTTCCCAATACTACCGGTAATCCTACACAGATATCCTCAACCTCGTAAAACTCATTCCTATCTACATACACCGAACAGGGATGAATTCTCTTGGCATCCAACAAAATAGCTTCTATCATCTCCACAACCGCCATTGCGGGAGCGTAATATGCGCTCGTTCCCATAAGAGCTACTATTTCTCCTCCACCGAATTTGGTTCTTTCTACTATCTCCTTGATTTCTTCCTCTGAGAGGAGATTTTTTAAAGGTATTCCTTTAACGTTGGATATCGATATAAGCGGAACCATTTCGTCACCGTGTCCTCCTATTACATAGGCGTGGATATCCTTGGGGGATACTCCAAGCTTGTAGGCTATAAAGGTTCTAAAGCGGGCACTGTCGAGGATTCCGGCCATTCCCATAACCCTGTTGGCAGGAAAACCCAATAGCTTGTAAGCTGCATAAGTCATTGTATCCACCGGATTGGTAACCACAATAACTATCGCTTCGGGAGCATATTTTTTGATGTTTGGAACAATTGCTTTAAGTATTTGAATGTTTTTATCGAGCAAATCCTCACGGCTCATACCGGGTTTTCGGGGAAAACCGGCGGTAATGACGACAATATCTGAACCTTCGAGGGCTTCATAGCCGGAGCTTCCATCGGGAGAAACGGTAAAACCTTCCACCCTGGCATCGACTTCAAGGGCGGAGAGCATCTGCTGTAGGTCGAGAGCTTTACCTTTAACGGGTTCAAAAATCTTGTCGCCCTCTTTGCGAGGTATATCAAAAAGTCTTACGTCGCCAAGACCCTTAAGGAGGGTTAAACTTGCTACATGCTCTCCAACATTACCGGCCCCTATTACAGATATAACCTTTCTTCGTTGATTTCTCATTAATAGAGAATTCTCCTGGGAAAAGTAAGGATTTCAAAATCCTATTAAAAGAAAAAAATCAGCCTCCAAAAAGTTGTTTAAGACTAATAACTTTAACCTTACCTTCGGCTATATCTTCAATAGCTTTGAAAGTGAGTTTCTTCAGTTCACCTTTACGACCTTCCTGAATTATAAATTCATCGTATTCCTTTAAAAGCTGCTTTACCCGCTGGGCAGCAGCATGAACAAGTTCATACTTTGTTGAAACCTTTTTTAAAGCCTCTTCTATAGGAGGCCTTCCGCTTTCTTCAAATCTTTTCTGCATTGCATTTACCTCCCAAAATAGCCTTTAAAATATCCCCCCCAACATTGAAAAGCTTATAGTGTTCATTGTTGAATAGAAAGCTGGTCCTTCTCCGATTGGCTAACATTATCGATTTTATTTCTTCTACAGTTTTTTCCAATCTGTCATTTACAACAGCATAATCGAAATAACGGGCGCAAGGTAATTCTTTTTTAGCCCATTCAAAACGCTCATCTAATTCTTTTTCTCCCCTCTGAAGGAGTCTTTTCTTTAATTCTTCCAAAGAAGGGGGCAACAAAAATATGGTTATCGCATTAGGTAGGAGCTTTTTTACCTGAAACGCACCTTGAACGTCTATTATTAAAAGGGCGTCCTTTCCCTGGGAAGTTATTCTTTCAACCTCACTTTTGGGAGTTCCGTAATAATAGCGGTAAACCTTCGCCCACTCGAGAAAGAACCCTTCCTCTATCTTTCTTTTAAAGGTTTGTTCCTCCAAAAAGTAATAGTCCTTTCCGTGAATCTCACCATCTCTAGGTTTCCTTGTTGTGGCGGTTATAACCCTCTCCAAAAAGGGTATTTCTTTTAAAAGAAGATTTCCTACAGTGGTTTTTCCTGTTCCTGATGGAGCGGAAAGGATATAAACGAAACCTGTAGACATTGAAAGGGAAAAATTATATTTCGTAATCCCTTCCATAGTGTTTGTATAGGTAGTAGACCCTTTGAAGTAGGGATAAAGTTGTCATCAATAGAATGAAGTAAACTCCCAAAGTTAAAGACCCTGTTATAAATCTTTCCAAAACCGCAAAAACAAAGAGAGTTAAATGGGTCTCCGGTCTACCAAAAAAGCCAACCCCTTCAAGCGGGTCCCAAATTTTTCCTTTATTTCTTTGAGAGAAACCTATTTCCGAGTATACAACGGGCTTAATAAATGTATGGAGCATATTTACCGTTATTAAAACTATAGCGACCCATGGCGTTGCGTAGGCCACGGCTACAGCTCCCAGCACAAGCCCGTCAATAAATTTATCCGCAAGCCAATCCAACACCGCCCCAAACTTTGTGGCTCTATTTGTTTCCCTGGCTACTATACCATCGGAAAGGTCGAGTAGCCCCGATATTGCCAGCAGCACTGCTCCGGTAAGAACGTGATGGCAATAAAACGCCGCTGCGGATAGAACACCTGCAATTATGGAAAATAAAGTTATAACATTCGGAGGTATATTTAAATAAGCTAGCGATAGCCCTAAAGGTTGGTAAATTCTTTTTAACACTTCCCTTTTACTGGTAAGGTTCATACGTTTCCCCTTCTAAGGATTTTAAAAAATTTTTAATAATCCTTTTCTATTAAAGTTCAAATTTTAGTCAAAAAAAATAGTTGGAAAGTTAAAAGAGGTAGAAAGAAGCATTTGCAATGACAAAGTAAACTACCCCGCACTAAATTCAGATAGATTTACACCCTTTATAGATACGGAGGTTTGGCCCGCAATTTTCTATAAAAGTTTTTATTATGAAAATTTTAACGGTTCACGGCTGGGCTTTCTGTCCCGTCGTTTTTAAAAATCTCCCTGAGGGAGCGGAGCATTTTCATATAAACCATTCAAAGAGTTTGGAAGAAAACATTGCTCTTTTAAGAGATTTAATAGACAAAGAGACCGTTCTTGTAGGTTGGTCCTTGGGCGCAACCCTCTCGGTGCTAGCCGCTGTTAAAAAACAGCCCAGAGGAATGGTTTTAATAGGTGCCACCCCCTTTTTTAAAAAGGCTTGGAAAACTTCCTACATTGAGAAGTTTTTGAAAGAGTTGGAAGAAAACTTTGAAAAAAAAATTACAGAATTTAGAAAAAACGCCTATGGTGAAATAAATTGCCCTATACCTTACAAAGATGGAGCAATAAAACTTTTAAATGAATTTATAGAAACCGATATAAGTCCCTATATAAGGGATTTAAAAACTAAAACAATACTACTCCACGGGAGAAAAGATTTTATTACTCCTTTCAGAGAGTTTAAGAAACTACTAAAATTAAATAACTCCCTAAAAGGTAGAACCTACAATGGAGGACATTTCCCAATCCACTTTTCTAAAGGAGATTGGGAGAAGATTTTCGAAAGCTTCTAAAAGCTACCGTTATTGGGCTATTCCTCAAAAAAGGGCAGCTCAAATATTAATAGAAAATTTTGGTGAATATTTAAGGAACGGTTCGGTACTAGATATAGGTGCCGGTGTTGGCCTTTTAACCGAAGAGTTGTTGAAAATTAATAAAAAGGTTTTTGTATGCGACCTATCTTTATCTTCTTTAAAAGATAATCCCGCCGCTCCGCGGCGGGCTTTTATTTGCAATATGGAAATTATTCCTTTAAAAAATAGCTCTGTTGATTGGGTTGTTTCAAACTTTGCTATACATTGGAGCAATTGGAAAAAAACTATAAGAGAGATTTTTAGAATCTCCCAAAGAGGTTTTGTTTTTACCGTTCCTATAGAGGGTTCTTTAGATGGTTTAGGCTTTCCTTTTCCCAAACTTAAGGAGATTTTAGATGTTGTGAAACCGACAGAGTGGTTTATAGAAGATTTAGAAATCCCTTTTAAAGGGAAGTATTTTTTACGTTTTTTTAAATACACGGGTACCGGTTTCAATCCTAATAAAAAGCTTTCGGCGTTTGAAATATTAAAAAATCCGGAAAAAGTTAAATTCAAAGGTTTCAAAACTTTATTTCTTTTAAAAAGAAAGTGAGGTTAAAATACAATAACATCTATAGTTTCGCCTTTTTTCACTTCCTTGATACCTTCATATACTATTCCAACTCCATCGGCGAAACCCATAGAGAGAATATCTCCGGAAGATACGTTCCAATAAGGTGTTGCATAAATCTTTCCGTCCTCTCCGAAATGGAGCTTTACTCTTATAAATTCCCTTCTTTGGGCTCCTTTTCTTTTGAAATCCTCGGTAAGGATTGCTTTAACTTTCGGTTTAAAAAGCTTTTGTGCTCCTTGCAATTTTCTCAAAGCAGGGTAGACCAGAATATAGAAGTTCACCAGTGCCGAAACAGGATTGCCCGGTAGACCGAAAAAGAGCCTTTTTCCATTATCGTAAGTTCCAAAAAGGGTAGGTTTGCCCGGTTTTACCCTTATTTTGTGAAACTTAACATCTATTCCTAAATCCTTAACTACAGTTTGGACATAATCTTTTTCACCCATAGAGACGCCGCCGGTAGTTATAAAAACATCGAATTGGTTTAAATTCTCTTTTAAAAATTCTTTGAGTGTTTCGTAGTTGTCTGAAATATTTCCTAAATTGGTCGCTATACTTCCGTTTTGATTAACCGCTGCTGAGAGGGCATAGGAATTGGTGTTATAAATATCTCCCGGTTTGAGTAAAGGTTCGCAAGGTTCCCTTATTTCGTTTCCAGTTGAAAGGATACCTACTTTTGGTTTGGAAAAGACTTTTACTTTACCGTATCCAAAAGACGCTAAAACGCCTACTTTTCCGGGCGTTATTTCTTCTCCCTTTGAGATTATTGTTTCTCCTAGCTTTGCATATTCGCCGGCCTTTCTAATATTTGTTCCCGCTTTTACAGGTTCGGTGAGGATAATAAAATCGTCCTCTACCTGAACTTTTTCGATTTCTACGACAGCGTCTGCTCCCGGAGGTATTGGAGCTCCTGTAAAAATTTTATATGCCGTTTTGGGTGGAAGTTCATCTTCTACAAACTCTCCCGCCGAAACGGTTCTTGCCACTTTTAATTTAACAGGGTTGCGATGTGAGGCATGCTTAGTTTCCTCGCTCCTTAAAGCAAAACCGTCCATAGCGGAATAATCGAATATTGGGTAGTTAAAAGTAGCTTTTATATCTTCCGCCAAAATATGGCCTGTTGCACTGTCCAAAAATTTAATCTCTATTGGTGTAGTTCTTTTTATTGAACTTAAAACGGTATTTAAAGCATCTTCAAAAGGAAGCAAACTCATGGTTCCAATTATAGGACAATTTAGACATAATGCTTTTAAAAGGTTTTTTCTTTATCAAAACCTTTGCGGATTTTTATTCAAAATGGTAGATGGAAAAGAAACATCAACCGAAAACAGAAAGATTAACTTTCAAAGTGCTACGAGGAACTTTAATATGGAAATAAACTTAAAAACTTACCTTACCCGGCAAAAAAGATTCGTAAATTTCTCCAAAGTAGGTTCTAACATCGACAAAACTCCCTGAAGGGAAACGGTTTAAATTCGGAAACACTTCAAGAAGCATTTTTGCTCCACTTTCGGGGGTGTGTTTGGGACTTTCCTTTAACCTCTTAATGGAGGGAAAACGCTCCTCATTGGCCTCCACTACCTTTTGGAGCATCGGGGTCCAGATAAGACCGGGGGCAAGGGCAATTAGGTGGCTCTTTTCAAACTCCCAGCTGTAGAGCTTTATGGTGCAATTTAATGCCGCCTTCGATATAGAGTAGGCGTTCCACCCTTTGTTGCAGTTTACCGCCGCACCGCTGGAGATGGCTATTATCTGTCCCACTTTTAGTTTT
>JALSNH010000067.1 GCA_026987085.1 Aquificota bacterium
TTTCTTTGAAACTCAAATAGCCTCTCTTTGACCTCCGGAAATCGGGCTACCAACGAGGCGAGCCTTCCTACCTCTTCGGTCTCTATAAGCTCGGTAATATCTTCTCCTTCAAGGTATATTTTGAATTTTCCTCCTAAAAAGGAGACTTCAAACTTTACCTCTTCAAGGACTTTTAAAATTTCCTCGACCGTAAATTGGTCTTTTTTTCCCGTCCTTCTATAGACCGCTAAGCCCAAAGCCCTATAGGTGGCACCGGTATTTAAATAAAAAAAGCCTATTTTTTGAGCCAGACGTCGGGCAATTGTCGATTTACCGCTACCGGTCGGTCCATCTATTGCAATTATCATTAAAAGCTTTAATTTAGCCGCTTCGCGGATTTTAACATAAATCCCATGGATAGGGTTTCTATAGTTGAGAGAATCCCTCCTATTGAGGATATTGAAAAAAGCTATAAAAATCCCAAGGTAGGAGCGGTTGTTTATTTTGTTGGCCGACCGAGGGACGATAAAGGTATAAATGCCCTCCTTTACGAGGTCTACGACGATATGGCCCTTAAAGAGCTTCAAAAGATAAGGGAGGAGGCCTTTAAAAGGTTTCCGGTTGAGGAGGTTTTTATATTCCACGCAAAGGGGGAGGTAAAGGTAGGAGAACCTTCTTTTTTAGTGGTGGTATTTTCCCGCCACCGAAAGGAGGCTTTTGAATGTTGCTCCTGGATAGTAGATGAGGTTAAAAAGAGGGTCCCGATTTGGAAGAGAGAGGTATATCCCGACGGCAAATTGGGGGAGTGGATTTTGGGTGTTTAAAGATTTATATCTTATTAAACTTCGATGGCAAACAGGGAACATTGGCAAACGCGGATAGGTCTCATTTTGGCTATGGCCGGTAATGCGGTCGGCCTTGGTAATTTTCTAAGATTTCCAAATCAAGCTACCGAACACGGTGGCGGAGCCTTTATGATTCCCTACCTCATCGCCTTTTTAATAGTCGGTATTCCGCTTATGTGGACCGAATGGGCGATGGGTAGGCTCGGCGGTAGCAAAGGCCACGGAACAACACCCTCAATCTTCTATATGCTCTGGCGCAACAAACTGGCCAAATTTTTGGGAGTTCTCGGTATCTGGATACCGCTTGTAGTGGCTACCTACTACGTATACATAGAAAGTTGGACCTTAGGTTTTTCGGTTGAGTATCTTCTCGGCTTGGCTCCAAAGCCGGAGAGCGGAATAAACGACCCTAACCAGTATCTAAAACCTTTTGTAGATTTTGTTAACAACTATATCGGTGCCCACGGCGGGCTCCTTATGGAGCCTTCCCTTTGGGCTTATTTATTCTTCTTGATCACTTTTGCGGTGAATGTTTACATTCTCTACCGCGGTATTTCGGGGGGTATTGAGAAGTTCGTTAAATGGGCTATGCCCACCCTCTTTATCATCGCCGTGGTTTTAATGTTTAGAGTCCTCACGTTGGAAATACCAACCGGGCAGATTCTCCTTAAAAAGGTAAATGAAAGCGTTCTTCTTGTAGGGGAAAAGAAACTGCTAATAGAACCTCAAAAGGGAGCTAAGTCCGTTATTCAATCCGTAAACGGTGATGTTTTGGCTCAAATAACCTCAAAAGGTGAAATTTCCATAGATAAGGGAACTCTCGAAGTTAAGTTGGAAGGGAAAACGATAAAGCTTCCCTACGATAGTGCGGTTTTAAAAGTTGAGGGACCCACCAAGGTGTGCGCTAATAATTCCTGTTTGAACCTCAAAAAGGGTGAGTTTGCTTTGGATATACCCAAAAGGAGTTCGGTTCAAGGCCTCGACTTTTTGTGGAATCCCGATTGGAGCAAGCTTAAGGACCCCAACGTTTGGATAGCGGCTGTCGGTCAAATCTTTTTTACTTTGAGTCTCGGTTTTGGAGCAATTATTACCTACGCCTCTTATGTTAGGAGGAATGAGGATATAGCCCTATCGGGATTGGCGGCCGCTTCCCTTAACGAGTTTGCGGAGGTTATCCTCGGGGCTTCGATAGCGATACCGGCGGCGGTGGCCTTTTTCGGTGTAGCCAACGCTATATTGATAGCAAAACACGGAGCCTTTATGCTCGGTTTTGTAAGCTTGCCGGCCGTCTTTTCCAATATGGAGGCGGGTCAATTTTTCGGATTTTTATGGTTTTTCCTCCTCTTTATAGCCGGAGCTACCTCCTCGGTGGCTATTCTCCAGCCGATGATAGCTTTTCTCGAAGACGAGTTTGGCTTCAACCGTAAAACGGCCGTTTTGCTTACCTCAATAATAGTTTTCGTCGGAGCCCAGGCGGCTATATTCCTTGCCGGTTTTCTCGATGAGATGGACTTTTGGGCCGGAACCTTCTTTGTTATTGTTCTCGGTCTTATAGAGGTAATTCTCTTTTACTGGGTTTACGATGCTAAAAAGGCGTGGGAGGAGATTAACAGGGGAGGCCTTATTACGGTTCCCAAGTTTTACTTTTACATCGTTAGGTATATAACTCCTATATTCCTGCTCCTACTGCTAGTCGGATTTATAGCAAACAACCTCCTTGGGGGAGAAGGAAAAACAACCCTTATCCAATGGTTGGCGAGGTTTTACTTAATAGCCCTCTATCTGTTCCTGGCCATTTTGGTATTTATTGCGGATAAAAAACAAACTCCCGCGAAGCGGGCTTAATTTTCTTTCCACCTTTTAATTATTCTTTCTGCCAAAAAGGTAGAGGTTATTCCTATAAGAGCTCCGGCAACCACATCGAGGGGAAAGTGGGCGCCTAAGTAAATCCTACCCAATGCTATAAAAAGGGCATACGCGGCAATAATAACTTTTAAAGGCAGATTTACCCTTTTCCAAAAGAAGGTAGCTATTACAAAAGCCATAGCCGTATCTCCAGATGGAAAAGAGTAGTGATAAACCGGCTCCAAAGGTTGGAAATTGTTAAAAAAGCTTCCCGGTCTCGGTTGATTTAGCAGATGTTTCAGCCCTTGAACGGTCAAGGTTTCTATAACTACCGCCAAAAGGAAAATAGAAAAATCATTTCTTTTCTTTAGAAATAAATAAACCGCTATTGGAATAAGAATCCAACCTTTTCCAAGAAGGTAGAAATGGGTAAAGAACCAATCCAGGTAGGGATTTTTTATTTTTTGAATTTCCCAAAAGAGGGAAACGTTCCATTTGAAGCCTTCAAAAGTATGCATTTCTATCTCCTTGCACGGTATATATAGACAATTCCTCCCATTACCGGTTCGTAATTCGCCTCGGAAAAACCCAAATGAAGGAGTTTTGAAACCAGTTTCTCCCTATGGGGGAAGCTAATTACAGAACCAAATAGGTGGTTGTAGACATCTTCTTTCGCTCTTAGACGGCCTAGGGGGAGGATTACCTTTTTTAGGAAAGTTAAAAACAACTTTTCCAACAAGGGGTTTTGAGGTATACCTACTTCCAAAATATGGAGCTCACCACCCGGTTTTAATACCCTTTTAATCTCGCTTAAAGCGTTATCGATACTATCGAAGTGTCTAAGTCCGAGGGATACCACCACGGTATCGAAGCTTTCGTTCCTAAAAGGTAGTTGGAGAGCATCTCCTCTAACGAGGTAAGTTTTTAACCTTTTCTTTTTTGCCTCCTTTAGCATCGGTAGGGAATAATCGAGACCTACAACGGTTTTGAATTTTTTAGCCAACTTTGGGAACAAAATACCTGTTCCGCATGCGAGGTCCAAAACCTTTTTCCCACCTTTAATGGGTTTAATAAGCTTTGCCTGCCAGTAGGGCATTATGCCGAAAGAGAGAAATTTGGCGGTAAATTCGTAAGAGGATGCTATGCGGTCAAAAATTTTTACTCCTAACGGTTGAGACATTTAATGCCCTCCTACCATCATCTTTGATAAGGAACTTCCCGATCCATCGTAGGCTAACAATAGCACCCGCCTTACGGCGGGGTTAACGCTATAGCGGTGCCTTACCACCACGGGCGGGTTCACGCAACCCTACTCCTGCCTATCCCACCATACAGCGGAATAGTGGAGCTACTTCCTTTTAGCTTAAAAATACCCTTAATCTCAAAGATTTCAAAATCCTGCTTATTAGGTCAATTTTTCTAAGTTTTTTGAGGAAATTTCTACAAACGTTTACATCTATATTTAAAAGTTCTAAAAACCTGGTTTTAAAGTCCTCTCTTAATTTTTACTTCGGGGCTGTAGGTTTCTTTGGAAAAAAACACCTTTTACGGAACTGTCCACCACCGGAGTGCATGGTTCTTCACTATACGGGCAAAGTGTTTTATGAGCTTTTTAACTTTTAACCAAAGTTTTGAAAGCTTTTCCTCCAAAAGATGGGTTTTAAATCCTTTCCTTTTAACTTCTTCAAGTCTACTTTGGAGCTTAGCTACTTTCTTTGGTGAGTTTGAAAGACTATTTAATTTCATCCGCTTTAGACATAGCTCCGAACTCCCTAAGAGGGATATTTTGAAACCTATTATCGGATGCCATTCATCACCGCATCACAGATACGGAGCTTTCTGGCGCGAGTTTCTATAAATTCTATTAAATTTTTAAAAGCTCAAGCCTATATCAAAAAGCTAATCCAAAGGGGTTAAAAGTATTTTTTCAGCTTGCCTTCTACCAATACCGACCTTCCTACCCATAACTTCTACTAAAACCGGACCCCATTTATTTTGAATAACCTTTATATGTTGCCCTGGATATATTCCTAATCCTTCAAGTCGGCATTTTAATCCCTTTCCGCATGCGACGGCTAATACCTTATATTTTTTTCTCTCTTGGGCCTCCGACAGAGTTATAGTTTCCATCTTATTGATATTGATATCCTTTTTCATTACTTCAAAGGGGCTAATTAAATCGCATTTGCCCCTAAAGGAGCAAGTTCAAAGGTAAGAAATTAAATAGAAATTTTTACCTTATAAGGTTTTTAACCATTTATAAATCCTTTCCGCCAGTTGGTCCGGCATAAGTTCAAATTTCCTTAAAAGTTCTTGGGCCGTTCCGCTCTCACCAAAAACGTCGGGTATACCTATTTTCTTAACCGGAACTGGGTAGTGTTCTCCGAGCACCGAAAAGACTGCATCTCCAAGACCACCGATAATGGAATGTTCCTCAATAGTTACCACTTTTTTGGTTTTTCTCGCACTTTCCACCAAAAGGTTCCCATCTATAGGCTTTACACTTACGGGGTCTATAACTTCCGCCTCGATACCGTATTTCTCTTTTAAAATAGTCGCCGCATCGAGGGCGTGGGAAACCATAAGTCCTATAGCCACTATGGTTAAGTCCTTTCCTTCCCTTAAAAGGTGGCCTTTACCGAGCTCAAACTCCACATCTTCGGGATAAACAATAGGGAATTTCTCCCTTGTAAGTCTTATATAGAAGGCCCCCGGCGTTTCGTGGGCTTTATATAGAACCTTTTTGAGGATATGGATATCGGCGGGAACGACAACCCTAATGTTAGGAATAGCCCTCATTATCGCTATATCCTCGTTCATCTGGTGGGAGGCACCGTCGGGTCCCACCGTTATACCGGTATGGGTGGCCACCAATTTCACCGGCAGGTCGTTATAACCTACATGCTGCCTAATAATCTCCCAAGCCCTTCCAGTTAAGAACATAGAAAAGGAAGAGGCAAAAACCGCCCTATCCTTATCGTAAGCCAAACCGCTGGCAACCCCTACGAGGTTCTGCTCATCTATTCCGACATTGAAAAAGCGGTCGGGAAACTCCTTTCCAAACATTGCGGTTTTGGTTGAGGTCGAAAGGTCCCCGTCGAGAACGCACATTTTGGGGTCCTTTCTACCGAGCTCCACCAAGGTTTCACCGTAAACCTTTCTTATATCCCCTTTGGGAGCATCTTTTGTATATAAAAACATTTGTAGGACCTCCTTAATTTTTTCTGTCGTACTTTGAAAGGAATTCCTCAATTTCTTTTTCCGACACACCTAGGTCCTTCATAGCTTCTATAAACTTTTCGCGATCGGGAGCTTTACCGTGCCATGCGGGGGTGTTTTCCATAAACTTAACGCCTTTACCTTTTACGGTAATAGCCCTAATTGCTACCGGCTTTTCTTCCGAAACTTTTAGGGCCTCATCGTAGGCTTCCAAAATTTGGTTGTAATCGTGGCCATCTATAGTTATAGTGTGCCAACCGCAAGCTTGAAATTTGTCTTCTATTGGGTAAATTCCGCTGTTTACTTTTGGAACAAAGTCGTCGAGTTGAATGTTGTTGTTATCAATAACGGCTATTAGTCTTTTGGCTTTGAAATGCTTGGCGGTCATAGCCGCTTCCCAAGTCATACCCTCCTGAAGCTCACCGTCCGAGAGAAGGGCGTAAGTCCTGTAATCGAGACCGTCTACTCTTGCCTTCAGGGCCATTCCCAACGCTATTGAAAGGCCTTGTCCAAGCGAACCGGTAGAAGCTTCCACTCCGGGTGTATGTTTTCTAGAAACGTGACCTTGAAGGGGACTTCCCAGTTGCCTTAACGTATAGAGGAGCTCCTTATCGAAAAAACCTTTAAAAGCTAAAATTGTGTAAAAGGCCGGAGCGGCATGCCCTTTGGATAATATTACCCTATCGCGGTCCGGTTTGTAAGGATTTTTAGGGTCAACATTAACGTATCCGCCAAAATAAAGGGCTACTAGCAAATCCATTATGGAGAGCGAACCTCCGGGGTGTCCAGAACCGGCAAGGTATATAGCTTTAATGGTTTCTATTCTTGCCCGACGGGCTATTTCCTGTAGCTCTTGTATAGAGGGCCTACTTACCATTAATGGTTTTTATTATCTCGCGACTTTTTAAAGGTTTTTATCTCTTTTACAAAATTTTTATTTCCTACAGAGGGATAGTAATGGTAAAATAACTCCGTTTGCTATGCGTGTTAAAGGACCTTCTTCTAGAAGGAGAAAAAAGAAAATTCTAAAATTAGCGAAAGGCTTTTACGGCAGGAGAAAAAACTATAGAAAAGCTAAAGAAGGTGTAATGAAAGCCCTTTACTATCAATATGTTCATAGAAGGCTTAGAAAGCGCCAAATGAGGCGTTTGTGGATTGCAAGAATTAATGCAGCTGTAAGAGTGCATGGACTTAACTATTCCAAATTTATCCACGGTCTACAAAAAGCTGGTATCGAGCTAGATAGAAAAGTATTGGCTGACATAGCTGTTAAGGATCCTGAAGGTTTTATACAGCTTGTTAATAAAGCTAAAGAAGCTCTTGCTGTCTAATTGATATTTGTTGAAATTTGTCAAATTTAGCTCCTTTCAGTTTTCTAAATTATCTTTATTGGTTGGGTGGGAGGTTCTTTAGTAGAGTAGGGGGCGATAAGGTTTCGACGGGGACAGGTCGGGCCCCGAGGAGCAGGCCGGGTGGCACCCGAAACAGCCGCTAGCAACAGCTCCCGAAGCTGAACTCGCTTTGGCTGCCTAATTGACGGCAGCCCGTCCTTAAGCGGCTTGCGCCCGGTCGCTTAAGGGCGTCAAACTAGGGCGCTGGGGTCTTTTCGCTTGCCTGCCGGCGAAAAGACCGACTATTGTAGGCAGGCCCCCCTGCGGAAGTTTGCCGGTGGACGTCCGCAGGGTGGTAATAAAACACCGGCTAAGCCTGTAGAGCCTCGGAGGCCCGGCGTCTCCGGACGCGGGTTCGATTCCCGCCGCCTCCACTTTTTTCAGATAATGCCTACCAAATACGG
>JALSNH010000068.1 GCA_026987085.1 Aquificota bacterium
CCCTGTAAAAATCGAAATTGCTAGCGCCTTCCTTTAAAGATTTTTCTAAGCTTTTAATAGTTGAAATTAGAGCTTTTGTTTTTACAAAGAGCGATAAAGGGTTAAAAGGTATAGTTTCCAAATTTTGTTCACTTATTCCCAACCTTAAAAATTTTTCTATATTCTTTTCATTTTGAACTAAAATCAAAATGTTCTTTGGATATTCCTTTTTGGAAAAAAGTAGCTCTATAACCTTTTCAAAGGAATTGTCAAGTATATAAATGGCTTCAAATTTATACTTTTCCAGATATTCTTTAAGTTTCTTTATATTTGAAACTGAAAAAACTCCTACTTCGGTTATAAGAGCTATCTCAGCCAATAGTTGAGCTACATTTTCCAAATTATGAATGGCAATAACCTTCATAGGAAAGATATTAAAACTTCATTTGAAGCAAAGAGGTAAAAAAACAGTAAATTAGCTTATCTCTTCTAATATTTTCCCTCTCTGCAAATGGAAGAATTTTAACAAACGATCGATCCTATAAAGGATACTTAAAAAATTATGGATTTAACCCATTTGGTGGAGATAGCTAAAGGAGCGGCAATTATTGGTGGAATGGTATTGAAAGAAAACTTTGGGAGATTAAAAGCTGAGGATATTGAGGAAAAAGCACCTAAAGATTTTGTTTCCTTTGTGGATAAAACCTCCGAAAGAAAAATCAGGGAATATCTTAAAAGATTTACGCCTAATTATTCCATCTTAGGAGAGGAAGAAGGAATAGAAGGTTCCTCCCCCTTAGTTTGGGTTATAGATCCCTTAGATGGAACAAAAAACTATTTAGCAGGTTTTCCCGTTTTTGCAGTTTCCATAGCATTGGTAGACGCGAAAGAAAAGTTTAAACCTCTTGTAGGTGCGGTATATCTCCCCTATTTTGGAGATTTATATTTCGCCTACCGAAACGGTGGTGCCTATAAAAATGGAAAACCTATAAAGGTAAATAGAAAAGAAAACCTTAAAAGGTGTTTTTTCACTTACGGATTTCCTTCAAGGGCTAAAAGAAACTTAGAAACCTACTGCGGAATAATGTTAGAAATTTTCAAAAAGGTGGCTTCCCTTAGACGGCCGGGAGCCGCTGCCGTAGATCTTGCCTACATAGCCGAAGGAATTTTCGATGGAACCGCCGAATTTGAATTAAAGCTGTGGGATGTTGCAGCGGGAAGTCTTTTGATAGAAGAAGCGGGAGGAAAGGTTGAATGGTTAAATTTTGACCCCGCTTCGTGGAGCTTGGATATAGTAGCATCTATTCCCGAATTTTTTGAAGAAATAAAGGAGCTTGTTCAAAACAAACTTTCCAATTTTTAAGCTTTTATCTTTTTAAAAGTTTTACCGAGCTGGCCAAAAAGTAGGCTGTTAATACGCTAACTATTTCTGGAACCATCAAAGTTTGATGACTCATTTCGGAAATCATTACTACCGCAGTAATAGGAACGTTCATAGCAGCGCATATCATAGCTGCAGCTCCGGTTAAAGTAAATAGACCAAGCTTGCCGGGATCCAAATGTGCAACGATATTTCCTAAAGAGGCACCTATAAAAATTAAAGGAAGAATAATCCCTCCTGGAAAGCCGAAAGATAAAAGGATACTCAAAAAGAGTATCTGTAATATAATGGCCTCAACCAATATATCTATTGGAATTAACTGGGTGGAAACCTCCTCTATAGGTTTGTAGTTAACAGATAGTTCCAAAAGATGGATACTATGGTGGTTATATGCGATAGTAAAAAGGAGTAATATTAAAGGTAAAATAGCAATAGGACGGTAAAACTCGTCGACTAATTTGGCTAAAAATTTAAATAGTTCGTAGATTAGTAAAGTTATAACTGCCACAAAACTTGTTATTACTCCCAATGCTACAGCCGGTATTAAATCTAAAATACTCCAATGAAATTGGTTGGTTATGGGAATTATAGGATGAAAACCTCGCAAATATACGTATATAGTGTAAGATACTGTCGACGCGATTAGAGAGTTAATAATAAAATCTACATTAAGAATTTTTCCAAATCTGTTTTCGAATACATAAAAGGTAGCACCTAATGGTGTTTTTAGAAATGCACCAACGAAAGCTGTAGCGCCGATAGTTCCCCAATAACTCATTTGACCCTTTGAGATTTTAAAAAGTTCGGCTAAATATTGTCCTAATCCGGTACCAAGCAGCATAGCCGGACCTTCCCTACCGGCCGGCAAAATAGATAAGGAGAGAACTACTCCGAAAAATTTAGCAGTCCAAATAAGAAAAGGAACTATGATGTTTTCCCTAAGGAACTTTAAAGCAAGTAATAAACCGGGAGTTGCAAATCCCTTATCTAAGTAGTTTATAAGCGAAGAGTAGATGCTTAAGAACAAAAGCTGAAAATATACCAAATGTAAATTGAAAGATAAATTATGAATAAATTGAACCATTACATCCAAAAAGGAAGCGGCTACTCCAACTACTGCACCAATGATTAAGGCAAATAAAGTTTCTTTTGTTTTCAGCAAAATATATTTTTTATGCAGCAAAACTTTCATAGAAAATGAATTGTCGCTTGGAAACCCCGTATCTAAGATAGGAGAATAACCGCCGTTGGGCTTCCTTTTCTTTTCTCTCGCAAGCTATTCGGCAAATAGCTAACAAGATTGCGTAAATAAATATATTGACTTAATGATTCCGATAAGGGACCTAAATCCATCGAGAACTTTTGCGGTAATAAATCTTTTAATAATTTTGACCTGCATAGCGGTCTGGATTTACGAAATTACTTTGCCCCTACCTTTATTGGATGCTTTTATCTACACCTACGGTTTTGTGCCTGCGGAATTTTGGGAGAGGCCTTGGAGCTTAATAACCCATATGTTCCTTCACGGAGGTTGGCTCCACATTATTGGAAATATGCTCTACCTTTGGGTTTTCGGAGATAACGTTGAGGATAGGCTCGGCCATACGAAATACGTTGCTTTTTATATTTTAAGCGGGATATTTGCCGCCCTTTTGCAAGGCTTTGTAGCCTTAATGTTCGGAAATCCTTACATTCCTTTAATCGGAGCCTCAGGTGCTATAGCCGGCGTTTTGGGAGCCTATATGTATTACTACCCCCACGCAAGAGTTTTCGGTTTTATTCCCGCCTTTATCTTTTTGATACCGGTAGAGTGGCCCGCTGCCGTTTTTATCGGATTTTGGTTTTTGTATCAAATTATTAATGGTCTTTTATTCCTACCCTTTGCCCATATGGGAGGTGTTGCCTGGTTTGCCCACATTGGCGGGTTTCTATTTGGATACCTAACCGCACCTTTATGGGATAAAAGAAGGTATTAAAATCCATTTGTAGGGTGAGTGTTTTAGTGAAAAATCTAAAACCTATTTGGGAGCAATATACGCTTCCTTTTATTAACCTTTTGAGTAAATTGCAAGTTCACCCCAACTTTATAAGTATTTTGGGAATAGTAATAACCCTCTTTGCGGTTCCTTTTTTGGCAACCGGTTCCTTTTTGTGGGGCGGTATTTTGGTAGCCCTCGGAGGGATTTGCGACGCTTTAGATGGGCACCTTGCGAGGCGTTCGGGTAAGGTTTCCCCTTTTGGAGCATTGCTCGATTCGACCCTCGATAGGTTGGGTGATTTTCTACCCCTTTTTGGGTTGGCCCTATACTTTTCGAAAAATCCCCTTTGGTTGTCGGTAGTTTTGTTAAATATCGCCTTTTGGTTTTTGGTTAGCTATGTAAAGGCCCGCATGGAAGGGTTGGGTGTTAAGGAAAAAATCGGTGGCCTCTTTGAGAGAACGGAAAGGGTCGCAACTTTGGTGTTTTTTTTAATTCTAAACCTCCCGAAGGTAGGTTTAACAATCACCCTTGTAGGGTCGATTTTTACTTTCCTCCAAAGGCTGTATTTCGGTTATCGCTCCCTAAAGAGGTGAAAAATTTCCACCAGTAGAGTAAAGCCGAAAATTCTTATCCCTCTTCCCAATATTTGGGCCAATAGATACCTTTTAAACTCCATTTGGAAGATTCCGCCGAGCCAGCAGACCAACTTAAAGGGTTCTCCGATAATCACAGCCCAAAAGCCGTAGCGGTTAAAAAGAACTTCACCCTTTTCGTAGAGTTTATTTCCCAAAATTTTCCTGCCCCAGTGTTCGCCTAAATATTTACCCAAAAAGTAGGTAAAGATTGCACCTAAAATGTTTCCGATAAAGGCTACTCCCGCAGCTATCCAACTGTTGAGACCAAAAAATACGGCTCCCGCAATAAATGGGTAGGGAACTATCGGATTTATAAAGGCTTCGGTAAAGGAGATTACAAAGAGGGCAAGGTAGCCGTAGTTTTTAATAAACTCTTTGGTCCATTCGATATACTCGGGTGGAACAAAATCGAGCATTCCTAAGCGATTTTAAGGAATCTACCGCGAAGCGGCTAAGATTTTTTCCAAATTTTCTTTCATAAGTTTTATATAATCCCCGCTATCGCGGGATACTAAAGGGTCGAGTCCAACTATTTTAACGTTGGGTGAGAACTGTTCCACCATTTTGGCCACCTTCTCCGCATGAGGGTCTATATTTGTGTAAATCACAAGAACTTTTTTACCTCTCAATTGGTTGAGCTTTTCCTTTAAATCCACCAAGGTTTTGGGAGAAATACCTAATCCGCCTTTAGGTTCTAAAATCGCCAAAACCTTCAGTTGGTAATCTTTACAGGTCCAATAAAAGGCCGGATGTATCATAACGACCTCTACACGGTTCCTTATAGAGGCCAACTTTTGGCGGTA
>JALSNH010000069.1 GCA_026987085.1 Aquificota bacterium
GCAACCGCAACACCTTTAATTAATTGCGCATAAAGAAAGGCTTCATCGCCCGCTTCAAAAACGCTTAGAAAGGTTCTTTTTCCATCGCTAACCAGCAGAGGGCCTTTCGATTTTCTTCCATAGCCTCTTAGAAGGATGGCAGTTTTTAAACCCTTACGCCGGAAAAATTTTGCCAATTCCAAAACGGTGGGTGTTTTTCCAGTTCCTCCCATTGAAAGATTTCCCACCGAAACAGTGAAAACATCCGGTCGGCACCTTTTTAAAATTCCCTTCCTGTATAAGGTTTCTCTAAATTTTAGAATCCAAATGTAGGGATTAATAAGCATTCTCTCCTATTGCTTAAAAGTCTAATCTTTTTCCCTAATGGGTTTTGGAAACCTTTTTTTGGAATTTATTTCCGCTTTTCCACTAAAGGTGGAAGCTCAAAACTGTATAAATCAGGATAACCTTAAGGTTTGCGAAAGGTGTAAAGAGGTTTGTCCCCACCAAGCTATAGAGTTTGAAAATAACCGTCCGAAGGTTGATACTTCCAAATGCACCGTTTGCGGTTTATGCTTCTCCGAATGTCCCGTTAGAGTTTTTGAAATAGAGATAGACCTAACGGAGTTTTTTCAAAACAAAAAAAATTTCCTTGTAGGTTGCTATCTTTCCGACCTTAAAGAGGATTTGGATATAAAAGTTCCCTGTTTAGGGATTTTGAATGAGGAAATGCTGGCCGCTTTGGCCCTTCAAGGGCAGGGTAAAGTTGTTCTCGATACTTCCAAGTGCTCCGAATGTCCTCAAAAAGAAATTTACTCCTTTATAAAAAACTACATCGAAAGGGCGAATCTACTAATCCATTACCACAAAGGGGAAGGGGAAGTTATCGAACTTTCGGAGGAAACCGATATAGATGAACTTAAGTCGGAAAATGAAATTCTCGAACTCTTTGAGGAGGAAGGTGGAAGAAAACCGCATGTAAGTAAAAAAATAAACGTTCCTCTTTGGAGGCAGCTATTTTTTGAAAAGGTAAAGCTCCTAAATAAGGACGATGTTTGTTATAGACCTACGGAGGAGAAAAATTTAAGGTTCGCAACACCTGTTTTGGATTCGAATAAATGTAAAAGAACCAACGTTTGTTCCTTCTGGTGTCCTACAAAGGCCTTATCGGCCGACGAGAAAGGGGTCTACTTTACCCAAATACTTTGTACCGATTGCGGGCTTTGCGAAAAAATTTGTCCAAATTCTGCAATACATTTAGAAAAAAAGTTCGTCCCTCGTTGGAACATTATGGCCGGTAAAACTGTAATTGGAAAGGGAGAAAAAAAGACCTGCAAAGGTTGTGGTAAGGAATTCATAGGACCTCCGGAGGAAGAATATTGTCTTTATTGCCGTAAGGAGAGAGAAATGGAAAACCTAATTAAACAATTTCTAAAAGGGAATTAATTAAATTCTCCTTCAGATGGGAAGTTTAAAAATCTACGTTGGGTGTAGTGGTTTCTCCTACAACGAATGGAGGGGAATTTTTTACCCTCAGAGGTTGCCAAAAGAACTTTGGTTGGAATACTACAAAAGGTTTTTTTCTACTTTAGAACTCAACTTTAGTTTTTATAAATTTCCTTCACAATCTATTACAAGAAACTTGGTTTTAAAAGCTCCACATCTGAGATTTTCGATAAAAGCCCATCAAAAGTTTACCCACCGCAGGGATTACAGCAAGCAGGATGTGGAGTATTTCCTAAAAGGGATAGAGCCTATTGTTGAAAAGGATAATCTGATAGCGATTCTCTTTCAATTTCCCGAAAGTTTTGGGATGAATGAAGAAAATTGGGAATACCTCGAAAAACTGCACTACGATTTTGGGGAATATACCCAAGTTTTTGAACTTAGAAACAAAAGCTGGCACATGAGGGAATTTTTCCGCTGGCTCGATGAAAGAAATATAACTATTGCCAATATAGACGCTCCAAAGGAGCTAGGTTGGGCTATTGGGCCTTGGATTTCTACAGGGGAGATAAATTACGTTCGCCTCCACGGTAGGAATCCCGAAAATCCCTACGATTACCTCTACACGGAGGAGGAACTTGAGGAAATCCTTAGAAAGGTTAAAAAGATCTACCAAGAAAAACCAACATTTGTGTTTTTCAACAATACGGTCGGGGCGAAATGTGTAGCAAACGCTATAAAGTTCAAACAGCTTTTGGGCGTTTGGAATGAAAATATTCCTATACCGAACGCTATAAAGAGAATGTGGATAACTAAGGAATTTGAATGAACTTGCATAACAGTTAATTGAATAGCAAATTAAAAAATTGATGCTAACCGATAGGGTCCTTAAAAAGGTTGTAGATGAAATAAACGCCCTTCACAATGAACCTGTTGTAGGTGTAGAACTACCCGATGGTTGGAAATATCCCGAAGGAGCCAAGAACTACGTAATAGTTAAGGATAAACGGTTAATTAAAAGATTTTTGAAAAATCCAGAAATGGCCTTTGGCGAAGGGTATATGAACGGTGAACTGGAAATAAAAGGAGATTTAGAGGAGGTTTTAGCGGCCGGTTTGCAATATTTAAAAACCTCTCAAGGGAAACATTTTCCTTTTTTAAAACTTTTTAAGGTGTTTTCCTATCTCAATCCCGAACAGGATAAGAAAAATATCGAATACCATTACGATATAGGAAACGATTTTTACAAACTTTGGTTAGATAAAAGTCTTACCTACTCCTGTGCCTATTTTTGTCCTCCCGATATTGACCTAGAAGAGGCACAAAGAAGAAAAAGAGAAGTTTCGTTAAAAAAGCTTCAGTTAAACGAAAACGATACGTTGCTCGATATAGGTTGCGGTTGGGGGTCCGTCCTTTTTGATGCTGTTGAAAAGTTCAATGTAAAAAAAGCGGTAGGTATTACCCTTTCGGAAAATCAATATACCCATATTAAGGAAGAAGTACAAAAGAGAGGATACAAAGATAAGGTTGATGTGTACTTAATCCACTACAAGGATTTACCTAAATTGGGTTTGAAATTTACCAAGGTTGTATCTATAGGAATGTTTGAACATGTTGGGTTAGAGAATTACAGGAAATTTTTTGAAACGGTCTACAAAATAATGGAGGATGGAGGCCTATTTTTGTTGCACACTATAGGTAAATTTCATCCGGAGAAACCCTCCGAATGGATTAGAAAGTACATATTCCCGGGAGGCTATCTACCTTCATTGGAGGAAATTTTCAAATCCCTTGAAGGGTTGAATTTTTACCTTATAGATATCGACAATTGGAGGCTCCACTATTACAAAACTCTTAAGGAATGGAAGAGAAGGTTTTTAGAAAACAAAAAGTGGGTTCTTGAAAATTTAGGAGAACGCTTTTTTAGAATGTGGGAATTTTATCTTACAGCCGCAGCGGTATCCTTCTTTGTAGGAAGCAATTATGTATTTCAAATACTTCTATCAAAAAATGTGGTAAATAACTATCCTGTTATAGAATACAAGTTTCACAATTCCCTTCTTTAGGTTTCAATTTTTTTTAGAGACCTTTTAAGGTGCTGCTATAATAATTTCGTTTGGTTTTTAAAACTAGTAGGGAGAGGATAGGATGAAAACATACAGAATAAAGCCTTACGAAGTTAAAAGGGAATGGTATATAGTGGATGCAACCGGCAAAACTTTGGGAAGGCTCGCCACCGAAATTGCAAAAATTTTAATGGGTAAACATAAAGTCTACTGGTCTCCCGATCAAGACTTAGGCGATTTCGTTATTGTTATCAATGCCGAAAAGGTAGCAGTCACCGGTAAAAAAATGAAACAAAAACTTTACAGGTGGCACTCCAACTATCCCGGTGGTTTCAAAGAGAGACCTTTAGAATGGATGCTCCAACACAATCCCGAAAAGGTTATAAAATTGGCGGTAAAAAGAATGCTGCCCAAAAACAAACTCGGCCATAGAATGATGAAGAGGTTGAAAGTTTACGCCGGGTCTGAGCATCCTCACAAGGCTCAGCAACCTAAACCTTTAGAAGTTAAGGCATAATAACCAAAAGGAGGCTAAGGAATGCAAAAGCTCAAAGATTTCAAAATAACTCCCGATAACTCTTTTTACGCTACCGGCAAAAGAAAAGAAGCTATTGCAAAAGTTTGGATTCTTCCCGGTATGGCCGATAAGCAGATTGTAAGAACCCAAAGTGGAAAAGAATACAACCTTAAAGATTACGTAATGAGGGAGACTATATACAACAAAATATTTCTACCTTTTAAAATTACAGGCACCGAAGGGAAGTTTGGGATATTCGCCGAGGTTATCGGTGGTGGAATTACCGGACAGGCCGAAGCTATTATGTACGGTATAGCCAAAGCGTTGCTTGTATATAACCCCGATTTAAGACCTAAACTTAAAAAAGCGGGTCTTCTCACCAGGGATGCCCGCGAAAAAGAAAGGAAAAAATACGATCAAATGGGTGCCCGTGCAAAATACCGTTGGTCCAAACGTTAATTCCTTCTCCTTGCTTTTTATTGTCCAGAAATTAATTTTCTATATATGGAAAAATTAACACCCCAACTTAAGGAACTTGAAGAAAAAATCAAAGAACTTAAGGAGAAAGCTCCTCAGGAAATTCTTCCCAAAAT
>JALSNH010000070.1 GCA_026987085.1 Aquificota bacterium
ATTCGATTTCCTCCTTCGATAGGGGCATCGATAGGGATATAACCCACTTTTCGGCGTGATAGGTATTTTCCAACGCCAAAAGGAGTTCTTTTATTTCATAACCCTTTTGGGAAAGGTCAAAAAGAAGGGAAAGGGTTTCCTTACAAGTTCCATTTTCCGGGTTTAATATTGCTAGCACTTTCATATTAGTGAGCCTCCTCCGCTACAGCTCCGGCAAGGTATATTACGGTTAATATCATAAAGACAAAGGTTTGAATAAAGATTGCTAGAATCTTAATAAGGATTAGGAACCAGAGAATCGGGGGAGAGATTACCAAAGTTATAAAGTTGGAAATAAGCAAGGCTGTAACAACGGCCAAAATAAGCATTCCACCTCTCATATTTGCAAAGAGACGCAGAGCGAGGGTTATCGGCCTTGCAATGTGGGAAATAATCTCAATAACGAAGAAGAAAGGAGCGAGCCAAGGAATGGGCCCTAAAAAGTGTTTGATATAGTTAACGCCGTGCTTTCTGATACCTTCCCAGTTGTAGTAAAGGAACACAATTAAACCTAAGGCCAATGTGGTGTTCAGATTTGCGGTGGGAGAATCGAAACCGGGAATAAGGGTGAAGAGGTTTCCAAAGAAGATAAATATTCCGAGTGCGGCTACGAGGGGAACGTATTTAAGACCCTCTTTTCCGATGTTTTCTAAAAGAAGTTGTCTAACAAATCCTAAATAGGCTTCAAGTAAAACTTGACCCGTTGTTTGGGGAACGGTTTTAGGTTCCTTGTAAAGCCAAAGAACTCCCAATGCTATTGCCATAGCCAAAATACCGAACCCTACGTGGGTGTAGCTTACGTGCTCCATTTTTCCCTCCCTTAAGGAGTTGAAATTATAGGAAAACTTCTATTGGCAAGCAGCTAGGCTTTTTAAAGTTGAAAATGATTGTAAAGGGCAATTATTAGAAACAAAGAGTGTAATTTCTTCGCTTAAAGGTATTATAAATTTACTAAATATTTACTTATTATGCAAGCAAAAAATCTTATACTTCCTTTATTAGGAAGCGTAGCTTTTGCAGCTATTGCAAACGCTTATGAGTTGCCGGTACCTCATACATGGGCGGAGACATATATTGCTAATATACCTAAGCAAAATCTTAGTGAACAGGAAAAAAATGCCCTTCTTTATATAGTTGAAGAGGAAAAACTTGCAAGGGATGTATATTTAACTCTATCTCAAAGGTGGAACTTACCTGTTTTCAGAAATATAGCCCGTGCAGAGCAACACCATATGAACATGGTAAGAGTTCTTTTACAAAAATATGGGTTAGAAGACCCGACTCAATGGGAAGATATTGGTGAGTTTCAAAATGAGAAAATACAAAGACTTTATAACAAATTGGTGAAAAAAGGAAATCATTCACTATTGGATGCCCTTAGAGTAGGAGCACTCATAGAGGAGACAGATATAAAGGACCTAGAGGAACGTTTAAAAGAAACCGATAATAGGGATATTCAAGTAGTATTTAAAAACCTTATGAAGGGTTCCAGAAACCATCTTAGGGCCTTTGTTAGATTAATATACAGATTCGGAGGAACCTACAAATCTCAAATTCTTTCACAGGAGCAAGTTCAACAAATTCTTTCCACAAGAATTGAAAGAGGTTTTTACAAATAAAACAAGTATATAATACAATTATTTTTTTCTCATTCAACCATTGCATAGATATATTTAAAGTGGCGACCGAGCTCGTCCCAATCGAGACTGTATCCAACCACAAAACAGTCTGGAATTTTAAAACCGACGAAATCGACCTCTATATACATTCCCGCTACTTTCGGTTCCTATATAGCTACCGGCCGCTATGAAGTCAACATAGAGGTTTCTATTTAGTTCCCTCACAAGGTCGGAAATAAATATAAAGCTCCCTTTTAAGGGACCGACTACAACAAGTTCCTCATTGGGTGGAAAAAATCGGTTAATTTCCTCGACTAGTTTTTTATTCTCTCCTTTATCTCCTTTTGAGGAATTAAAAGTTCAAATTCTTTTCCTCCAAGGTTTACTTTTTCTTAATTTTCTCCATTTGGATTAACTTTAGTATTGAAACTTTTAAGGGAACTTGGCTTTAACGAGTTTTACTACTTTGGAGAATTTTCCGAAAATAAACAAAAAATAGCAAGAGACCAAATTTCGAAATTTCGAACCTTCTCAAGGAAAAAAAGAACCTTCAACAATAAAAGGAAAAAAGTTTTTAAGTTCAAAACAAGTAATAAAATTAAAAACCTGCGAGTGAGTTATATTAAAAATGTTCCATTTGTGGTAGTTCCGTTTTTCTCCACAATTCTGCCGCGAGAAAGATTTTTATTTTCTACCGTAGGTGAAAAAAGAAAAAAATCCATTTAGAATTAGTCAATTTAAGAAGCTTTAAACGTGCTAAAAACCTTCTTTAAAAGGTTGGATAAAAGTTCCGGTGAATGTTTTATGAAATTGCTATTCTCATCTATAAGATCTTTCGCATACACTTTTATATTTTGCTTTGCAAAATTGGCAACGTCTGGAATTACAGGCTCTTGTCCTTGCTCTATATACTTTTTTAAAAGTCTATAAGGAGGCATTCGGGTATTTAAAATTCCAATATCCGGATAAGGAAGGCCTGTAATTTCCACAAATTTTTTAATATGGTCAAAGGCTGTAAAGCCATCAGTTTCTCCTGGTTGGGTCATAACGTTGACAATAAAAATTTTTTTAGCTTTAGAGTTTTTATAGGCTTCTTTAATGTCCTTAATAAGGAAGTTTGGAATAATACTCGTATAAAGACTGCCAGGTCCAATTAAAATGTAATCGGCAGTTAATATACTCTCAACAACATCTATTGGAGCTTTTACATTTTTAGGTTCCAACCAAATATCAACTATTTTTTTCTTATGTTTCCTAGCATAATCGGGAATTTTATCTTCACCCTTAATTACGGTACCATCTTCAAATTTAGCTATCAAATCAACATATTCAACTGTTGAAGGTAAAATTTCTCCGAGGGTTTTTAAAATTTGAGAAGAATATCTAACTGCATCAAGAAAGTTTCCGGTTATCTTTGTAATGGCCGTTAGAAATATATTTCCAAACGCATGACCTTTCAATTCTCCTTCCTCAAAACGATATTGAAAGAGTTCTTTAAGAATATCTTCCCTATCGGCCAAAGCTACTATACAGTTTCTTATATCTCCCGGAGCAGGGATATGATAATCTTTTCTTAATCTACCGGTAGAACCTCCACTATCGGCTACCGTCACAATAGCCGAGAGGTTTTTAATTACACCTTCTTTAACAAGTTTTTTTAATGCTCGCAAAAGAGTAGATAAACCGGTTCCACCTCCTATAGCAACTACCCTCATTTTTCTTTTTCATCTTAACGATTCTCTTTTAAAAATTTAACAATTTTCGGTAAAATCTTAGTTGCAGATACTCTAAAGGAAAAATCTGCTATAGGAGTCAATGCAGTCTCCTCCGGATTTATCTCTATAAGAATTCCTCCCTGTTTTTTACATAATTTGGGCAAATAAGCCGCGGGATAAACTACCGCAGAGGTTCCCACCGAAAAGCAAATACTGGATCTCTCTGCTATTTGAAAAGCTTTTTCTAGAACTTTCTGAGGTAAACTTTCACCAAACCATACAACGCCGGGACCAATTATTCCTTTACATACCTTACAACGTGGTAAATCTTTCCAATCTAACTCTTTAAGAATTTTTTCCTCAAAATCTTCCTTCGAAAGTTTTCTCAAGAAATATCTATCAGCTAAAGGAAAAATTTGTTTTAATTCATCTTCCGTGTAGTGTTTACCACAATAACGGCACTTTCCTTCCCATATATTACCATGAAGTTCTAAAAATTGTTTCTGTCCTGCCAGCCGATGTAAACCATCAACATTTTGGGTAATATGCCAAAATTTGGGTAGTAATTTTTCAAGTTCCACTAATGCTATATGTGCCTCATTGGGTGATGCTTTTGATATTAATTGCATACGCCAAAGATACCATTTCCAAACAGTTAAGGGATCTCTATCAAAAGCTTCAAATGTAGCCAAATCTGATGGATTAAATTTATTCCATAAACCATCTTTACTACCACGGAAAGTTGGAATACCACTTTCTGCAGATAAACCAGCTCCGCTTAAAACAAATATATACCCATCTTGATAATCTTCAATATATTTCACTATTTTGAAAATTGTTTCCATATAAGATATATTGATTTTTATGATGAATTGGGAAGAACTAGTTGAAAGGAAAAAACAAGCGGTAGGTTCCAAGGAAGATATTTTTAAAGGTAAACTTTTTGATACCAAAACTGTTAAGGAATTACTCAGAAGAGGTGCTAGAAAGGGTAGAAGCTTTAGAAGCTTAGTGGGTAAGGAAATTCTTATTAAAAAGATTGAATTTGAAGGAGATAAGGCCATAGTTACCGTAGAGGTTGATGGTCAAACTAAAATAGTAGAAACTGCGGATAAACTTCTTATTAAAAGATGGCTTATAGATTTTAAGGCTGCCCTAGATTTAGGAGCGGAAGGTATCAAGGTTAAGGTAGTTCCTGTAGGAAAAAGCGGTGTTAAGTTTGAGTAATATTCCGAACTAACTTAACCCTTACGTCTCT
>JALSNH010000071.1 GCA_026987085.1 Aquificota bacterium
GAAGTTGAGGAACCTTACCTTTCAAGGGACCACACCGAAAGAATGCTCCAACTCTTTGAGGTAAGGCTTGATATAGTTCCTCTCGAAAAAGGAATATTAGTAAAACTAAAAGGTCCCCAGCAGCCGGTGGGTGATAAAGAAATATTTGTTCCCGCCGACCCTTCCAGTGCCGCCTTTTTTGCCGCGGCTGCCGTCCTTTTACCCGGTTCGGAAATAGTTTTAAAGGATGTTTTAATCAATCCAACAAGGGACGGATTTTTTAGAAAACTCCAAGAGATGGGAGCCAATATCGAATACACCAATGTAAGGGAACTCTCTATGGAGCCGGTTGCGGATATTGTGGTTAAGTATTCACCTAACCTAAAGGGGGTAAAGGTATCGGCCGAGGAAGTTCCTGCAATGATAGATGAGCTTCCACTATTGGCGGTTGTAGCAACCCAAGCGGAAGGGGAAACCCGCATAGAAGGAGCTGCAGAACTTAGGGTAAAAGAGAGCGACCGCATAAAGGCAACCGTTGAAAACCTCAAAAAAATGGGTGCAAATATTGAAGAACTTCCAGACGGTATGGTTATTAAAGGAAAAACCCCGCTTCGTGGGAATGTAAAAATAACAACCTACGACGACCACCGTATAGCTATGGCTTTCTCTATTGCCGGCTTAATAGCGGACGGACCTGTTGAACTTGATAATCCTAAGTGTGTTGCCGTTTCATATCCCCAATTTTTTAAGGATCTTAAAAAACTTTTACTAATCTAAAAATTGGCTTTTTCTTTTTTAATCTTCAATTTAAGTAATTGAAACGTCTAAAGGTAAAAAACTTTTTATAGGAAAAGACAAAAATTTTTTAAAAATTAAAACATAGAACTAAGTAATTACTTAGAAGTAAATTATAACTTATAAGAACAACTTTTAATTCTTTGGTTTTTCCAACTTTATTTGGTTAACTAGAACATAACCCTCTGCCAATCCTACAGTAGGATTCACCTTCGTTAGAATAACTGAAGTAGGAACTATATAAATATAGGCTCCTTGTAAAGTGTTCGATATTTCTTTTAATGCATAACCTAAGTTATTAAAAGAATCTTTGGGAATTTTTCCCAAATTGGCATAAGTTTCTCTTTTTAATTTATCAAGAAAATCTTCAAAAGATTGCGAATTCGAATAATATTTATCCAATATGGAATAGAGTCCTTCATTTTGCGCTTTCCAGAGTAGATAAATTAACATGTAAAGATTATCTATTGGATAGTAAATGTTATGATAAGGAATCAACTTTATAGCAATATTTCTTTTTTTGGCTTCTTTAACTAATTCTTTCCAGTTTTCAAAACACTTTTTACAATATGGGTTCCATATTAAATAAACAATATTCCTTCCTTGTGTTAAGGATATAGGAATATTTCCTTCCAAAGATATTCTTTCAACATCTAAAATCCATCGGAGGCTTTCTAAAGGATATTCTTTTTCCTTTTTTGGAGTAATTAAATCTATATTATTATTCTCTATTTTATAGAGAATAGGTGTCAACAGCTTACCATCTTTGGTAAACCAAATAAATTTATTCCAAATAACGTGTTCGTAGGGTGAGTAAACCTTAACAAGGTATTTTTTAAAAAACTTTTCTTCGTTTTGTTGAATTTTAAAAATTCCTAAAATCTGCCATTTATTGGGGTATATAGATTTCAAAATTGCTTTTAAACGTTCCTCTTTTTGGGGAGAAAGACTTTGAACAGATGCTCCAACTTCTTGTTTTATTTTCTGAAGGTTATATTTAGGTTCACTTTCACAGGAGCTAAATAAATATATAGAACTTACTAAAGTTGAAAATAAAATTAA
>JALSNH010000072.1 GCA_026987085.1 Aquificota bacterium
ATAATTCGTGAATAATATCATTTACTCTGATGAAGAGATCATTGCTTTTAATAGCCATAGCTTTTTTATTGGAAATAATCGCAATACTTTTTTTTCTTAGATTTCAATTTCTTTATTATTTTATCCTCCATGCAATAACTAGTCTCGTCTTATCCCCAGCAATTACTACCGATGAAGAAAAATTCAACAATAAGATTAAATTAAACCTATTTCTTCTAACTTTTTTAGGTGGTCCTTTAGGTGTATTATTAACTTCCGCTTTATTAATATATCGTTTAAAAAAACAAGAATATGGATTATTTCTCCTTTATGAAGCTTTAGATCCTCCTATATTGGAAGAATCTATAAAATTTAAAGGTAGAAAATTAGGAGAAGCTGCTTTAAAATTTATTAATTATTATACAGTTCTCTACGCAAGTAAATTCTTACATTCCGCTACAATTCACCATTTAAAAAGGGCTATAACTGTTAATATTGATGAAATAAGATTGTTTGCTTTTAATAAATTAAATAATCTTGAAGAGGTTTTAATAAAGGAAATAGATGAAATTAAAAAAAATGTTGATAAAGCAAAAAACCAATGGGAAAAACTAGTTTTATATTCATATTTGGCTGAATTATATTGGGAAATATCTTACTTGGGATTAAGTGATAAGGAGTTGGAAAACACATATTTACAAGAGGCAGAAAATTGGGCCTTTAAAGTTTTACAAATCGAAACAACACCTAAAATAATGTATTTGCTTGGTAGAATTTATTTAAAAAGAGAAAAATTAGATTTGGCTGAAGCATTTTTTTTAAAAGCTTTGGAATTTAAATTTCCCCAGGTTTTGGTTATTCCATTTTTGCTTGAAATAGCTTACAAAAAAAGGGATTGGATGAAAATACATGAATATATAAAAGCAAACCGGAATATAGTTGCTGTAAATGATAAAACTAGAAAAATATTAAAAGTATGGTTATATTAGTTTAATCCCCAATAATGGGGATCATAAGTTCTTATAGAATCCAAAACGGCCAGAAATTCCCTTGTGGCTTGAATATCATGAACTCTTACTATTTTAGCTCCCCCTATAACTGCAGGAGCTAGTGCTGCTAAAGAACCAAATAAGCGCTCCTTAGGTTCCTTTTCGTAGAGTAATAAAGTTTTGTATATCTCATTTATAAATGATTTCCGAGAAACTCCAACCATTAAAGGCAGGCCTATGGTTTTAAATTCCTTGAATCTTTTAAGAATTTCTATATTGTGTTCCGGTAATTTTCCAAATCCTATACCAGGATCGCAAATAATTTTGAATTTATCATCATATCCTTTTTCCATCAGCAAATGAACTTTCTCATTCCAGAACTGAAGAATTTCTGCAACTACATCTTTATAGGTTATTGATATTTTTTTCCATGTTTGGGGTGTTCCTTTAATATGATTGACTACAACAGGTACTTGATATTTAACAACTATATTGACCATATTAGGGTCGAAAGTAAATCCGCTAATGTCGTTGATAATATCTACTCCCTCCTCAAGGGCCAATTTCGCAACTTCACTTTTATAGGTATCTAAGGAAATCCAAATCCTATTTAGTTTCTGTATTTCCAATTCTTTTTTTAATTCCTTAATAACTGGTAATACTCTACCGATTTCTTCATCAGCAGAAATAGGGGTAGCACCAGGTCGGGTACTTTCGCCGCCAATGTCTATAATGTCGGCACCTTCTTGAACCATTTTAATGGCTTTTTTTACTGCGTCTTTTACGGAGGAAATTTCTCCACCATCGGAGAAACTGTCGGGGGTAATATTAAGAATCCCCATTATATGGGTCTTAAGCCCTAGAGGGAGAACTTTTCCATTGTAAGTTATTTTGAAATTTTCCTTTTTATACCTAATTATGGTCTCTAATATTTCTACAGCTAACCTTTTAAGGCTTTTAAAGTTCTTTAGTTCCTTTGAAAGATTTTTGAAAGAATACTCATCACCTATAAGAAGAACTTTTAAATAGTCGGGAGCTAGTTCCAACATAGTAGGAAAGGCAACTTTTACACAGCTTCTTTGCGCAGCATAATTTAAATTTTTTATATCCCTTTTTGGGAAATTCTCTATAAGAATATTGAAAGTATTAGCTTTTTCTGCCAGAAAGGAAACCAGTTTTTCATTTACATTTAATTGCCTAAGAAGATATCTAAATGTCTCATCGTATCTGTCAAAGAGTTTGATATATATCCGTCTCTCCATTAAAAGTTTATAGGTTAAAAGGAAAAAAATCTTCTTATGAAAACATATAAAAAACTTTAGGTTGTTCACTTTTAAGTTTTTACCACCTTTGGTTTTACACAATGTTTTTTGTAAAAAGATTTGACGGTATTTACCCAATTCTCCACTGGTAATAGGCCATAATAGTAGGCCACCTTTTGAAGGGTGCAATTTATATTGCCTTTGCAAGTCCGACAGTACATATTGTTTTTAGCAAAAAATTTTTCTATTTCCGGGCAGTTTTGTATAAGTTCCAGCACTTTAGTCTTTTTATTTATTTCCATAGTTTTCAAGCATAAACAAAAGAAGTAAGTTAGAGAATATATTTCGCCAGTTCTACATCCTCTACAAGTTCACCCAACTTGGCCTCCACAAATTTTGAATCTACTATAAGAGTTTGACCTTTCATTTCGGGAGCCTCAAAGAGGATATCCTCAAGAAGTTTTTCCATAACAGTATGTAGCCTTCGGGCACCTATATTTTCAGTTTTTTCATTTAAAATTTCGGCATATTCGGCTATTTTCTCTATTCCATCATCGGTAAATTCAAGATAAACATTTTCCGTTTTTAGTAGTTCCCTGTACTGTTTTACCAATGCATTTTTAGGCTCAGTTAATATTCTTACAAAATCTTTTCTTGTTAAAGGTTTTAGTTCCACCCTTATAGGAAATCTTCCTTGTAATTCCGGTATTAAATCGGAAGGCTTGGCTAAATGAAACGCTCCTGCGGCTATAAACAGAATATGATCGGTTTTAACGGGTCCATATTTGGTAGAGACTGTAGTTCCTTCTACTAATGGTAGAAGGTCTCTTTGAACACCCTCTCTGGACACTCCTCCACTAATACCTTGATATTTTATAGCTATCTTATCGATTTCATCTATAAAGATGATGCCAAAGTTTTCAGCCCTATATATCGCTTCCGAGGCTATTTCTTCGGTATCTATAAGTTTCTCTGCTTCTTCCTGAGTTAATATTTCTAAAGCTTCTTTAACTTTTACTTTTCTTCTTCTTTTAGCTCCGGGAAAGATACCTTTTAGTATTTCTCCTAATTGTTTTTGTAAATCTTCTAAGCCGGGCGGTGCTAGTATCATACCTCCCGGTTGTAATTTAGCATCTATTTCAATTTCTATAATTTCGTTATCCAATTCTCCACGGCGTAATTTTTCTAAAAGTTCCTGTTTCTTATATTGAGAACCTTTGGTTTTATAGGACCAAATATTTGGTATATTTTGGAATGTTTCAACTTTCTCATTAGAAATGAGATACTCAACCAACCTTTCCTCAGCGAACTTTCTTGCTTTATCTTTTACCTCTTCAGTTTTTTCCTGTTTTACTATTCGGTAGGCCTCTTCTACCAGATCCCTAACCATGCTTTCAACGTCTCTACCCACATAACCTACCTCGGTATATTTGGTTGCTTCTACTTTAACAAAAGGAGCCTTTATTAATTGTGCTAACCTACGGGCTATTTCTGTTTTACCGCTACCGGTAGGTCCTATCATCATTATGTTTTTGGGAACTACTTCATTTCTCAATTCAGGAGGTAGTTTTTGTCTTCTCCACCTATTTCTAAGAGCTATAGCTACCGCCTTTTTAGCTTCATCCTGGCTTATTACATATTTATTCAACTCTTCAACAACCTTTTTGGGAGTGAGCTTTTCTAAAAACTTCTCAAGTTGACTTAAGGTTTGTCTATTTCCTTCCATAGATAGGATTTAATTATGAATCTTCCACAGGATGGTTGTAAAAATGGTTTACAAAAAAAGATTGGGTAAGAACCTAAAAGAACTTCCAAAGGAGTTGTTGCCGAGAGAAAAACTTTTAAAGTTTGGAGTGGATAAACTAGATGAAGCCGAACTTTGGGCTATAATTTTGGGAAGCGGAACTAAAGGATTTAGTGTTCTGGAGTTAGGAAAAAAAATATCTTCCCTTCTCGAAAAGGGTGCAGAAAACCTTTCCTTGGAAAGGATATCCCAAATCCCAGGTTTGGGAAATGTAAAAGCTATGAAAATTCTATCGGTGGTGGAACTTTGTAAAAGGTACTCCAACAAACAAAAAGAAAATCCAAAAATAGATGCTCCTTGGAAAGTTATCAAAATAGTTTCACCCCTTATTAAGGGTAAAAAAGAGCACCTTTTTGTATTGGTTTTATCTTTAAATCAAAAACTGCTTGCGGTTGAATTGGTAGCTATTGGTAGTTTAAATGTTGTTAATGCATCTCCACGGGAGATATTTAGTCCTGTATTAGTTAAGGGAGGATATTTTTATATATTGGTTCACAACCATCCAGATGGCGAAGCTAAACCTTCCGCAGAAGATATAGCTTTTACAAAGCGAATCCAGGAAGCAGGTAAACTGCTTGGATTGGAATTACTCGACCACATTATATTAGGTAGAGATGGTTATTTTTCTTTTAGGGAAAACAAACTTATTGAATAGGTTTTTAAAAGAGTATTTCGATTGTGAACAGTTTTAAATATTTCCTTTCGAAGTTTTTTTCAGAGTTTTAAAACTTTTAAAGGAAAGGAAAAAAAGGTTATCCTTCTTCAGTTTCTGTTTTATCGTTTTCCGCAAAAAGGTTTTTACCAATCTCTTCAGAAACTCCAACAGGTTCCACCTGAACTTTGCTGTAAATTTCTTCGCCGGTTCCTACCGGAACGAGATTACCAATAATAACGTTCTCCTTGAGACCTTTTAGCTCGTCCACTTTGCCCTCGCAGGCGGAGTCGGTAAGAACTTTTGTTGTTTCTTGGAAAGATGCCGCCGCAATCCACGACTTGGTATGCAAGGCAGATTTGGTAATACCGATTAACACAGGTTCCGCTTTTGGAAGTTTTCCGCCAAATTCCATAATTCTTTTGATTTCCTCTTCAAATTCCTCCTTATCAACAATTTCCCTAACGATAAAGCGGCTATCACCGGGATCGGTAATCCTTACCTTGCGGAGCATTTGCCTGATGATAATCTCAAAATGTTTGTCATGAATATCAACCCCTTGCAGTTTGTAAACCATTTGAATTTCCTTAATGAGGAACTTTTGAAGTTCTTCTACACCTTTAATGCGGAGAATTTCGTGAGGATTGGGAGTTCCATCGGTTAACGGGTCACCAGCCTGAACCTTTTCACCGTCCTTTACAAGGAGATATTTACCTTTCGGAACAAAGTATTCCTTATCAAGACCTGTTTCACGGTTGTAGACAATAACCTTATAACCTTTGGAGGTCATTTGAATACGGCCTTCAATTTCCGCTTTGGTTCTATCGGTTATTTGGGTTCCCTTTTTAACCCACTGACCGGCCTTAACGAGGATTAGTTCATCTTTGGCAACCTTGTGGCTCCAAGTTTCCTTGGTAAATGGGTTAAAGATGATAATTTCGTCCGCATCCTCGTAAATCTTGACCTCTCCATCGATTTCGGTAAGAATTGCGGGGTTTTTGGGAGGTCTTGCTTCGAAAAGCTCTTCAACTTTAGGCAGACCACCGACGATATCTTTAACTTTAGCGGTCTCTTTGGGCAACCTTGCAAGAATATCTCCGGGATTAACCTCTATCTCTTCTACCGGTTCAAAATATTGATGTTGAATTTCTGTTCCTTCCGCTTCCGAACAGGTGGGACAGGTTTTCCAAACCAATTTTAGCTTATCCCTCGGAATCATTAAGGTAGCATTAACAGGTAGGTCGTAAACGTATTCGCTTCCATCTTCGCCGACTATAGTAATTCTGGGAGTGTGGAGCATTGCATCTTTGGGTTTCATAAAGCTAATAACGAGGGAAATTTTTCCGGTAATGAGGTCCCGTTCTTCCTTAACGGTTACATCCTTAATAATGTCGGTTAGCTGCAGTTTACCTTTTACTTCCGCTATGATAAAGTCGGCGAACGGGTTCCACTCTGCTACCTTTGTACCTGCTTTTACTTCCTTGCCTTCATCAACCAATAGGTAAGCTCCGTGGGGAACGGGGTGCCTTTCTATAATCCTTCCTTCCTTATCTTCAATATAGATTTGCCCTTGTTTGGAAACAACTACTTTTCTACCGTTCCTGTCAACAACATACTTTAGGTTGTGGTATTTAAGAATTCCATCGTGTTCAACTACCAATTCGCTACGGACCTTTTCGGCAGTAGCGGCACCACCGATGTGGAATGTTCTCATAGTGAGCTGAGTTCCCGGTTCACCAATGGATTGGGCGGCTATGATACC